>CAYGHZ010000313.1:0-2226 GCA_964349635.1 uncultured Candidatus Marinamargulisbacteria bacterium | reverse complement strand
GCGTTACGTTTATTTTTTCATCCCACGATCACAACATCATTAACCAAGCCAAACGCGTCATTTATTTGCGCGACGGCCATATTGAAAATGAGGAAACAAAATGAAATATAGAAAAGTTTTAAGCGCATTGATCTTAGCTACAACATTGACTGCTGTTTGTTTGGCGTCATCTCCGGTCGAACAGGCCGAAAGTTCCGCCCAACAAAAATACTTGGAAGCGGTTTCGGAAAATGGAAATTTTGACAAGGTTCTGGAAGCCGAAAAAGTGTACGAAGAGCTGATAAAAAACCAGGGAGAGAAGCTACCCTACCAGTTTCGTTTGGCGTCTCTGACATCAATCAAAGCAAAGTATGCGTTTTGGCCTCATGAAAAAATGGGATACGCCAACGAAGGCATCCGCATGTTTGACGCTTTGGAACGCAAAATACAGGCAGTCAAAGACAAAGATGTTTTATATGAATTTTATCTTTACCGGGGACAAACTTATATCCATTTCCCAAAATTCTTCAACAAGTTTGCCATTGGTCTAAAGGATTTTGAGCAGGCTACGCAATTGGCGGAATCGTTGGGCCGCCCCAAACAGGAGTTGGCATCGCTCTATTTCACCTATGCAAAATATCTTAAAAAAGAAAAAGTCACCGAAAAGGCCAAGCATTTTGCCCAAAGAGCCTTGGACAACGATTTGCCGGAAAAGGATCGTAAAGAGGCACAAAAAATTACCAGTCTCAAAACGTCCTACATTGTGCGCTGATCATGGTGTGGAATAGCTTCAAACTTGCCCTAAGAAACGTGTTTCGCAACAAGCGGCGAACCCTTTTGACCTTGGCTTCGATCACTGTAGGCGGAGCCGCCATTATTTTGGTTGGAGGTTACATCGAGTATTCGTTCTGGGGGCTACGAGAATCCACCATTCGTAGCGAACTAGGCCATATCCAATATTACCGGCAAGGATTTAATCAGAACGGACAGGTAGCGCCCGGTAAATATCTATTGAATGAATCTGACGCGGCAGCCGTGGAAACGTTTTTGAAATCGCTTCCGGAAGTACGCGCCTTTTCACGCCGGTTGTCGGCTACCGGTCTTATTTCCGCCGGAGAAAAAAGCTTATTTTTCTTTGCGCAAGGGATCGAGCCCGAAAAGGAAAGCCGCATCAGTTCGTCCGTCCGCATTCTTGCCGGCTCCGACTTATTCGAGGGGGATCGCTACAAGATTTTGGTGGGGCAAGGTCTGGCTGACCAGTTGCAGCTGGCCGTCGGCGATCGCGTTACGTTGCTGGTGACTACCTATTCAGGCGCTATTAATGCACTCGATTTCACGATTTCCGGCATTATGTCCAACGGCGTTAAGGCCTTCGACGAAAAAATTGTTCGAATGCCGCTGCCCGATATGCAAGAACTTCTCTCAACTCACGCCATCGAACGAATTGTTGTTTTGTTGCGCAATACCGAGCAAACACAACTCGTATACGGAACGAGTCAGGCGCATTTCGGTAACCAGGGCGTTGAACTGAAAACCTGGGAAGAACTCGCTGATTTTTACCAGAAAGTAAAAACGATCTATCAAAATATTTTTCGCTTCCTCAACGTGGTTATTCTAATAGTTATTGTCCTAAGCATCATTAACACGATGACGATGTCGGTGATGGAACGGATTTCAGAAATCGGGACCTTGCGCGCTATGGGAACGTCTCGGTCGTCGATAATGCTTCTTATGGTTCTTGAGGGATTCATATTGGGAGTTATCGGCGGCGCATGCGCTATGGCGCTGGGATGCGTTTTAGCGCTGGCCATCAATGTGATGGGCGGGGTGTACATGCCTCCTCCTCCCGGCCACACTATCGGGTACATGATTTTGATTAAGACGGTGCCGTCCATTCTTGGGTTCACGATGGTCTTATCGATTATATCGGCGGTCTTATCGAGCGTATTTCCAGCTATTAAAGCGGCCGGACTCAATGTGGTGGAGGCCATCCGCCATGTGTAAAGTGAAATGTATTACAATCTTTGTGTTGCTATTTAGCATCCCATTTTCAGCGTTGGCCGTGACCGAAAATGCGCAATCCGCGGCAGGTCTTCTCAAAAAAGTGGATTCTTTTCGCGGATATTCCGTGCCGTTTTCAATGGAGGTGCGAGTACTGCATCAAAAAAATGGCGCATCGGATCGCGAAACAATGGGATTCCTGACGTTCGTCAAGGATCCATCGTCCTCTTACTTACAGTATATTTC
>CAYGHZ010000312.1:0-2237 GCA_964349635.1 uncultured Candidatus Marinamargulisbacteria bacterium | reverse complement strand
AGCTTCTTTCAGATGCTTGTGAAAATATTATAAAAGCGCAGTTGAGTATCGAGACGCGTTTGTGCGATATTACGTCACGCCAAGCATGTTCAGAACTTGGACATTTCGATTACGTACTCTGTCTTAATAATACTCTGGGCTATATTCCAGACGAGGCAGGAGCCCTCGAAAATATGCGTTTACTCGGCACGAATGTGCTGATTTCCGTGTATTGCGATCAATTTACAGATGAGCTTGCGCATGAATATTTCCAGACACTTGGTTTAGAGATACAAAAAATTGAGAAGAATCATTTTATTTTTGCTAATTTCACGTCGGTCAAACGATACTCGCGGGAAGAGGTGGAAAATTGGGGCGGGGAAATCACTGAAACTCCGCTTGGGTATCTTTGTTTTCTCTAAATGCGTCCGGATCTCACCTACCTCCAGCGCATACAAGACCGAACGAATCCGGGCCAGCTTTTGCACGAGCCCAAATTTCTTGCAGCACAAAAACTATTTTTCTCTGTCGTAGAAAAACTTGGTGGAACAGTTGATTTTGATATTGCCGATATGCGGGAAGTACATGCAGTTGCGGCTCTTGGCGATGTGAAAGACGCGCGTGTTCTGGATATTGGCTGTGGATCGATTGAACCATATGTCCTGACAGAAACATTTCGAGATCGCTATCCGCCGTTTTTCGCTGAAATGCTTGTACAACTCGGGGCAGATGTGACGGGTACCGACATTCGTCCGAATCCTGGTGCGGGTTACAGACACCTCACCCTCGACTGTACAAAAGACGGTTGGATGACATCGTTTCGCTCTCCCTATGACGTCATCGCATGCTTCAATATTTTTAACGCACCGAAAAGTCCGTTCGAGCATGATGCCGCTCTCTGTGACCGACTCATGGATGATATGAGGACCGTGCTTTCACCGGATGGCATTCTCATCGTGACACTGCGCGATGATCTTTTTGATCCAGAATCAACCAAAGAGGAAAATGGCAAACGAGCAGACTCTTACGTAACGTCAAAAAAGTTTAATCTGCTGCATCTCGACGGAAATTGTGCGTGGCTAGCACCGCTATGAAGAAGGCTATATCTTGCTCAAATTCACATCGATCTGCTTACTCTCCTTTGTAAGCTCAGCCATCCGTTTATCCATCTCCGCCTTTTCCCGCACGAGCACGGCTTTTTGCTGATCAATAACAGCCTTTTCATTGGCTTCCAGCCGTTTCATTTCTTGTTCTAGCCGCTTTCTTTGGTCTTCAAGGCGTTTGAGATCGGTCATACATACTTGGGGAATGCACGAGTGATGACGGATTCGGAGTCAAATCATGACAGAAAAAAATGAGTATACTAACGTTCATGCGCATCGCTTCACTCTCACCAGCGGTCACTGAAATACTCTTTGCGCTCGAGCAGCAGAAGAAAATAGTATGTACCGACAAATTCAGTGACTATCCCGATGCCGCAAAGGCGATTCCTAAACTTCTGGAACATCAGAAGATTGATCCAGAAGCACTGAGAGTTTTTACTCCCGAGGTTGTTTTCACGTCGACTCTGGTACAAGCCAAACTTGCCGAACACCTAAAGAAAGAAGGTTTTGCAGTGATTCATCAGGATCCACGGAGCATTGGCGATCTCTATGAGAATATTCGCAGTATCGGCATTGTGCTTGATTGCACGCCACGTGCTGAAGCGTTGATCGCGACACTGCAGCACGGTTTTAGTGATACGAAGCGCAAGTCCGGATTGTTGTTCAAAAAACTGAAAGTATACGTAGAAGAGTGGCACAATCCGCCGATGGTCAGTGGAAACTGGGTACCGGACATTATCAAGCTTGCGGGAGGAATACCGTTCGGAGTTGAAAGTGGTCAGTGGAAAGTGGAAAGTGATGGAAAGAATCCGCCGAGCTGTGAGGTGAGTTTGGATGAAGTTCGTACGTTTGATCCAGATCTCATTGTTCTTAGTATTTGCGGAGCAGGAAATATTGCGAATAAAGAATTACTGACTAAGCGAGCCGGATGGTCGGAGCTGAGGGCAGTGCAAGAAAATCATCTGTTTATCATCGATGATTCGCTTCTCAATCGGCCAGGGCCGCGTTTGGCGGAGGGCGCGAAGAGGTTATTTGGATGGATATTTCAGGTACTGCATTGATTTACATTTAACGCGCGAGGCGGCATGATTCAACTATGGAAGACGTCATCATCATCGGGCTTGGTTGTGCCGGTTACACTGCTGCTATTTACAG
>CAYGHZ010000311.1:0-2237 GCA_964349635.1 uncultured Candidatus Marinamargulisbacteria bacterium | reverse complement strand
GTTCTTTGACGCTGTGTTGCGTGGGCTTGGTTTTGTATTCGCCGGATGTGTCCAGGTAGGGAACCAGGGTCACGTGAATATGGACGCATTGTTGGCGGTGCTCGTATTCAAATTGGCGGATCGCTTCTAAAAACGGAAGACTTTCGATGTCGCCCACCGTACCGCCAATTTCGGTGATGACAATATCAAACGGTTCGGATTCTAACGTGGCGGTAATGCGTTTTTTGATTTCGTTGGTGACGTGGGGAATGATCTGCACGGTGCTGCCCAAATAATCGCCGCGCCGTTCTTTATTTAAAACTTCCCAATAAATCATGCCCGATGTGACGTTGTTCACCCGCGACAAATTTTGGTCGATGAATCGTTCGTAATGGCCCAAGTCCAAATCGGTTTCGCAGCCGTCCTCAGTGACAAAGACTTCGCCGTGTTGATACGGGCTCATGGTGCCGGGATCGAGGTTGAGGTAGGGATCGAATTTTTGTATGGTGACTTTGTAGCCTTGGCTTTTGAGCAGAACGCCCAAGGAGGCGGCCACGATACCCTTTCCAAGGGAGGAGACAACACCGCCGGTAACGAAAATATAGCGAGTGTTGGGATGTTTCATGGCACTCACACTATACAAATCAGACTATAAATTCGTCCAGTATGAGGCCCTTCTTTTCGATAGGAAAAAAATAAATCCGTCCGGCAAGACGTGCAGAGATTTGAAAAATGCATGTCTGAATTCGCCGGGAGTTGGGGAAGATTTTCCTTAATCAGATCAAAATGAATATCTTTTTCGCGGTCAATTTGATAGCAATTGAAACAGATTGCCGGCCCAAGCCATATCGAGAAATTATCTTCAATTCCGTATTGAGCTTGGATTTTTTGGAATGTTTTGGAGGTGATGTTGTTTTGCGTTCCCTTGCGGCCGGCGTGGATGACGCCAATCAGGGGCAGGGGATGATAAAACAAAATCGGCAGGCAATCGGCCGTTCGGACGGCCAAGGTGAGATTGTGTTGCGTCGTGTACATCGCATCCACCGTCGGGATTTTTTCGATGAATTGCGCGACTTCCGCGCAGTCCGCGCCGTGTGTTTGTTCCATGTGGACAACGGGTTCGGGCACGGTTCCGTTTCGTTTGGTGAGATAGGTGTTGACTCCGGGGATCAGGTCGGTGAAATGGTCGGCGTGTTCGATCATAGTTTTCGGCGAAAGAGTTTGCCGGGCAGTTGTTCCACCACATCCTGCATTTCAAATAGCGTCAGGCTTTGCAATACCATATGCACCGACAGTCCGCAGCGCTGCACCAAATCTTCTAACGACAAGGGAGCCGCGCCCAATTGCGCCAAAATGGCGGTTTCGTCAGGGCTTAGATTTAGTTCCGGTTTGGGTTCCGGGTTGCGGGATGCGCGGGGGATTTTGATTAGGTAATTGAATTCATCGACAACGTCTTGGATCGTATGAACCAATTTCGCGCCGTCTTTGATTAGCTGATGCACGCCGTCGGTTTGTTCGGAAAATATCGAGCCGGGGACGGCAAATACTTCGCGTCCTTGTTCCATGGCCAGACGAGCGGTGATCATAGCGCCACTGCGTTGACTGGCTTCTGCAACGAGAACCCCTTGGCTTAGGCCGCTTACGATACGATTACGTTGCGGAAAATGGTGGGCCAAGGGTGCTGTGCCCAACGGGTATTCCGAAAGCACAAGGCCTTTTTCGCAAATCTGATTAAACAGCCGTTCGTTGGCGGCGGGATAAACGCGATCCAACCCGGTGGCGACGACGGCGACGGTAGGGTGACCGGCTTCCAAAGCGGCGCGATGGGCGGCGGCGTCGATCCCAAGCGCCATGCCTGAAATGATTAAAAAATAGGGGGCCAATTCTTTGGCTAGAGTGGACGCGGCGTATAGACCGTATTCGGACGGGTTGCGTGGGCCGACGATGCCTAGCATTTGGCGGGACAACAATTGGACGTTGCCGCGGTAATACAACTGTTTGGGCGGGTCGCTGATTTCCCGTAACTGCGGTGGATATAGGGGGTTGTCGGCGGTTAATATTTGGATATTAGGCATGAGCGTAAATTAATTTTTGTTTGGTTTCGGCGTCCAGGGACATGACGTCATCGATGGTTCGGGGCGGTAGAGACGCAAAATTTTGCGTCTCTACCGCCCCCGCGATTAATGGATGAATATCGATAAATCGGATTTTCCCATCCAAAAATAATTGGACCGCCGCCTCGTTGGCCGCATTAAATA
>CAYGHZ010000310.1:0-2241 GCA_964349635.1 uncultured Candidatus Marinamargulisbacteria bacterium | reverse complement strand
TGCAGATCGTGCAGGCGCTGAGCGGCGGGTGAGGAACGCTTTAGCTAGTTAGCGGACCGTTAATTGGTGGCTCGTTCGTGTCGAGTTGATTATCAATTCTTACTTTTGCTAACTGAGCATCAATTTCTTGGACAAAATGCTCCACTGCTTCAATAAGTTCGGTGATATTTTTAGATGTGATCATTATCTCCATTCCGTCTTTCGTTTTGCCATTTCGATGAACAATGTCGTGGCGAGTCAGAATGGCGCGAAATATCACACCTGAATCAGATGGAAATTCTATCCCCAATGTTGCACGATACATCGGCTTCACTCGTTCAAGGTGATGCCAAACAACATCAAGCAGATAGCCGTGGGCCCTTCGTTGTATCCCTTCAACCGCTTCGAATATTGTTGAGAGCGGTATTTTTTCAGCCTGAAACTCAGGAGTACTCTGAATAAACTGACGCATAAGTTTAGGTGAATTGACGACGGTGTTAATAAAAGCGTCCGACAAATAGGTCTCAAGGGCAGTGATCACGTTCACATAGAGCAATCGCCATAGGCAACCGCTAACGCTGTCATCTACTTTGCCTTCAAGAAGTTTCTCGATATCCAGAATTGCTCCGGAAAAATGGTGATAGTAGTCGGTTATCTCCGCTAAATCTTGAATCAGGTGATCTTCATAGTCTTCACGACTGGGCGTTGGTGCCCATTTCCAACACTCTTGTTCGAGTTTCTTCACAAGTTCGTCAATTACATCATCGGCAATAATTCTTGAAAACTCGTTTTCCAGTTCCTCACGGGCATCATATGGGCCGCCCCAAATCCAAATATATCCACCCTCTGCTGACTCATAAGGTGTGCGCTCCGCAGGATCCTCGAATTTTTGCCGAAACCAAGTGTCCATTACTTCAAGTTGAGTTTCGCGATCAGCAGCGCGTAGCTCATCTATGGAAATCGGATGCTCTAAATCTTGCGTAAAGTATTCGGCCATCGTCATTTTTTGCCGTAAGATTCACCAAAGAATAAATAAAATTAGCATTAACTACTCGGCATCAAACGTTATTACTATTACTACTACTGCTGCTGATTATCAGATTTCTGCACTCTAAACCATTCCATCAACTTCGGTGAGCGGCACAATTCGCTAGCCATGTCAAATTTACGCACCATCTTTCGTAGTGCGAGGGATACAGTTTCTAAATGGCACTCAATCTGCTGTATATTCTCGGCGTCTTTTGGTGTGTCTCTCATGCCTTCAAGATGAAAATGCACAGGCATTCCCCCAAACATATCCATGACTTCAGGATATCGACTGTGTACATAATTCGAATACGTCAGATACACATTTGACATTAACTTGGAAGCGTCAACTTCAGAAAATTTTTCTCCACCCTTAATACCCTTAAGTTGCTCACGCATGCTCCGTCCGACAGTTTCATGAACCTTCCCCTGTCTTAAACGCGGTCGTTGAAAATCATCGACATTGTTTCTATGGAAATCGGAAAAATATGTATCCACAAATTTCTTTTGTGGTGGCTTAAGATTGTCGTTATCAAAGCCCGCAATAATATAGTCAATTTGAGAGGTGCATTCGACGATTGTTCTGATTATTACGTGAAGTTCCTGAGTAAATCCTTTGTCCAATAGTGCGATAGCAGCGTTCAATCCACTGACTGCTCGCACTGCCTTCAAAAGGCAAAAGTGTTTCGCCCCAGGTTTAGCAAACCTAAACCCATAATGTACTTTTCCTGAATGATAAAAAATGGGGGGTTCGACAGACGCAACAAACAATTTGATTACTTCACCTTGCAATCGGGTCACTTTTAAGAACCGCTCAATATAATCTTGCATGTGGCGCATGATTGTTCTTTAAATGTTTTCTAATAAGCATATAGGATTTTTGTACGGATGATGTAAGCGACAATTACCAAAATTCAAACTGATGTATTACCCGAAGCGCGGAAACAAACGCCTATAGCTAATCCCTCTCAGGATAGCTCCACGGGCACGCCTCTTCCGCCGTCCGCCCGAGCTGATCCCATTCGGGCAGGCTCGCCCGCGGCCTGGGCGTAGCCGCTTCACCCGTGGTGGGCTTCGATTCCCGGCGCCGTCAGAAACGCCGAGAAACCTATCGCCGCCGCAATCAGGTATCGGATCATCATTCGCTCCATCGCCCGGGGACCTTTCTTATACCACGGACCCTAGGCCGCGGCCGCCTCTCGCGGAACCGCGGCTTCGAGCCCCGCGAGCAGGCGC
>CAYGHZ010000309.1:0-2263 GCA_964349635.1 uncultured Candidatus Marinamargulisbacteria bacterium | reverse complement strand
TCGAACTCTACAATGCCAATTCCTTTCCTATTAAATTAGATAGCGGCCGGCGCATCTGCCAGCTTGTGTTTTGCAAAATGGACCGCCCCGCCTCCCGACCCTATCAGGGCAAATATCAAGGCCAATCCAAATCGGTAGGCAGCCGAATTTATCAAGACATCGATGCAGCTCACTAAAAAGTGTCCGGCCTGCCGGTCGACAACCCTGACGGTAGAAACCGGTCAAATTCGCTGTACAACGCCCGGCTGCAGCTTTCTGGTACGATACACCTGCCCGATCTGCAACAGCGAGATGTCGGGAGAGACATGCGGTAGCTGCAACAACATCATCCCGCCCAAAAAAATCCATTATTTAATCGAAAACAGCCTGGTGGTGGACTATCAAAAACGCTGCCAATTTTGCAACGGCCCGACCATTCACCGCAAAGACGTGAACATGACCCACCGCTGCTTCCATTTCCCCAAATGCTCGGGCCAAGTCGGTCTTTTTACCGACAGCCGGGAATCACTGGTATTTCTCGATTTTGAAACCACGGGCCTGGAAGTCGCACAAAATGAAATTATTGAGATCGGCGCGCTTAAAATTGACGAAGAGGGCTTCGAACATGCGCTCCAAATCCTGGTTAAACCCATCGGTCCCATCGATTCGCGTATCACCGAAATTACCGGCATTACCGACGCCATGGTCGCCTCCGCCCCCGGAATCCAGGAAGCCACAAAGACGCTGCTTGATTTTATCGGGGACGCCAAAATCGTCTCTCATAACGCCGAATTTGACCTTCCCTGGCTCATTGCCGCTTGCCGAAGGCATGAGATGCGGCTCAAAACAAACTCGGTAATCTGTACGCTGGTGTGGGCACGAAAGAGCCACGAACCCCACTGTTCGCTAACCTCGCTGACGCGGAAATACAATATCGGGCACTTGAACGCCCACCGAGCCTTGGCCGATGCCGTAGCCACCAAGGAGCTTTATTTCATTTTTCAAAACGTCGGCGCATCAGCCCGACCGGAAGTGGGCATTGCGGATTACGAAGAATTAACGACAAAGCTGTGCAATCGGAAATCGTGATGGTACGATAACTTAGCGTGAAGACCCATTGGAACGATAAATGCGGGGTGTTCGGAGTATTTGGCTGCGAGGATGCAGCGAAATTGTGCTACCTGGGTCTATACGCCCTACAACACCGCGGCCAAGAGGGCGCCGGAATTGTTTCCTACGACGGAAAGAAATTTTACTGCGTTAAGAACCACGGGCTAGTTCGGGAGGTCTTCAACCCCGAAAATATGACCCAATTGAGGGGCCGCAACGCCGTGGGTCACGTGCGATATTCGACCGCAGGCTCCGGCGATCTGGCCAACATCCAACCCCTCTATTCCAAGACATCTAAAGGAAATCTAGCCATCTCTCACAACGGCAACCTCACAAACGCCAGCGTCCTATACGACCGGTTAAAAGCCCAAGGCGCGCTCTTTCAATCGACCGTCGACACCGAAATCATCTTGCACCTTATTTCCCGATCCAAAGAACCCACAATCATCGACGCTCTCAAGGAAACACTCAAAAAAATAGAAGGCGCGTTTTCATTGGCCTTCCTGGGAGAAGGGTATCTGATTGCCGCCCGCGACACCTATGGCTTTCGGCCATTGGTTCTGGGCAAATTGGGAACCGGCTACGTTGTAGCCTCCGAAACCTGCGCCCTCGATTTAATCGGAGCCAAATATGAGCGTGAAATCGAGCCTGGCGAAATCGTTTTCATCGACAAAAAAGGCGTTACGTCTCACCGAATTCAGAAAGTCGCGACACCGGCCATGTGTATCTTTGAACACGTCTATTTTTCGCGGCCCGACAGCATCGTTTTTGGCGAAGGATCGTATGAAGTGCGCAAGGAAATGGGCCGCCGGCTCGCTCGCGAACATCCCGTCAAAGGCGACGTCGTCATCGCCATCCCGGACTCTGGCAACAGCGCCGCGTTAGGATACGCCGAAGAATCCGGGATTCCCTACGAAATTGGCATGACCCGCAATCATTATGTGGGACGAACGTTTATTCAACCGGAACAAAAGATTCGTGATTTTGGGGTGAAAGTGAAGCTAAACCCAATCCGGCAAGTCCTGGAAGGCAAGCGCGTAATCGTGATAGACGACTCAATTGTTCGAGGAACCACTACCAAACATCGTATTTCCGCGATCCGCGAAGCGGGCGCGAAGGAAATCCATTTGCGGATCGCCTCTCCTCCCATTGTCGGCCCTTGTTACTTTGGGAT
>CAYGHZ010000308.1:424-2272 GCA_964349635.1 uncultured Candidatus Marinamargulisbacteria bacterium | reverse complement strand
GAATAGGCCAAGGGTAAAATGCGCGGAAGCGTGCATGCCTGCGTTTATGGCTATCACTGCGCCAACCATTACCCATCCGTAATAGAGAGGCGTCTTTACCTGGGCCTTTTGTATAACCGCTTCGGCCATAGTTCAATATGCGATTTCTAGCGTGAGTTAGCGAATGGTTAGCTGACTGCCTGAGACCCTATCTTCATCCAACGCCCTTCCTGATTCGAGCGCTGGATAGCGTCAATCACCTCCATGCACCGCACACCATCCGTAAAGCTGGGTGACGGTGACGTATGCTCACGCACTCCGCGAACGAAATCATTGGCGACCAAAATCATTGAATACGTGCGCTCATGTCCGCCTGGAGACGGGGGCTTTAGATGTGATGGCACAGGAAGCTCAGAAAAGTCCTGGTCGCCGCGTTTTGCAGCCAGCACTTTGCCTTCTGGCGATGGGTTTGGCCCTGTCTGGCGGTTTACCAGAACGCCATCACTTCCGTATATCTCTACACCTGCGTTGCGGCCGAAGCCTATTCCGAAGCTTGCGCTCATAGTGCACCACGCGCCGTTGGCAAACTCCATGGTTATCGTGAAAGAGTCGTCTGTTTCCGACATGCGCTTGTTACCGGAGCTGTCGATTCTCTCCGGCGATGTGTTGTACAGCTTGCCGGATGCGCCAACAACGTCGCCGATAATGTCACGCATGCCGTCGATGAAATGCGAGCCCAGGCCGTACAGCATTCCGCCGCCGCGGCCGGACTCATCCGCCCAGCTCCAGGGCCGCGGCTGGCCGGGAGCAGGCATGCCAGGCCTGTTCATGCTCAGAAATAGGTTAATGTTTACGTTTCGCACCTTGCCGATGTATCCGCTCTTGATAAGTTCCTTCATGAAAGCCCTCGGCGGCGTATAGCGAAATTCGTGGGCTACCATGCCAGTAAGCCCCTTGCGTTTCGCCAGAGCTTCAAGCTCTTGCGCCTCTTTGAGCGTTGCGGTGAACGCTTTTTCGCATATCACGTGCTTGCCCGCGTTAAGGGCATCAAGCGCCATCTGGTAGTGAAGATAGCCAGGAGAAACGATGCTGACAGCGTCAAGATCGCGCATCTCCAGCATCTTGCGGTAGTCTGTAAATGTGTGAGGGATGTTGTACTGCCTGGCAGCCTGGTCGGCGCGCTCCTGGCGTGTCGCGCATACCGCAGCGACTTCCATCTCCGGCACGTGCTGAAACGCTGGGATATGTACTAAGCCGCCAAAATTTACACCAATGACCCCGATCCTGATCTTATCGGCCATTTAAGTCCTCCTCCACTACTTTTCTATCGGAAGGTCGTCCCGGTTGCCCCATTCGCCCCATGACCCGTCATAAAGGCGGACGTTATCATAACCCAAAAGCCTCAGCGTAAACATAGCGTGCGCTGCCCTAACTCCGCCCTGGCAGTAAGTGATGACCTTTGTTGAAGGAGTGATGTTCAACTGACGGTAGAGCTCTATGATTTTGTCTGCGGCGCAGAACGTCTTATCCGTTTCGGGATCTACCGCGCGGGACCATTCCAGATGCCGTGCTGAAGGCACACGCCCGTGGTGCCTGTTCGGACGGTTGTCAGTTCCAGCATATTCTTCAGGCGAGCGGACATCCATCACTACTGTATCCTTGGCCTTCAAAACATCATCTGCAGAAGCTTTCAGGTCCGCGTTTACACGCGGATCGATAGAGCCGGGGTTCACTCGGGGAACATGGGCAGTCGTCGGCCTGTGCTCTCGCGTCCACTTGTTCCAGCCGCCGTTCAAGAGTCTTACAGAATCAGGATAGCCGTAGTATTCCATCACCCACCAGATGCGCGCCGCCTGGTGTCCGCCGTCA
>CAYGHZ010000308.1:0-414 GCA_964349635.1 uncultured Candidatus Marinamargulisbacteria bacterium | reverse complement strand
TCATCATCGTATGCGATTATCCGAGTGCGGTCGCTGACCCCCAAAGACTCCATGAGCGCTTTGAACTGGTCCGGCGGCGCAACAAACCTTGGATCCATCGAATCCTTTATATAAAACCCTCCAGCGATTGGAAGGCTTAAAGCTCCCGGAATGTGCCCGGCTGAGTACGCATCTGACCGCCTGGCGTCAAGAATACGGATGTTGGCGCCGTTTAGATTATCGGCCAGCCACGAGGTCGAAACGAGCATGTCCGGTCTGGCATATCCGGAATTATTACTATCTGTGGTCATAGTCCGTTACTTGGCGGGAGCAGCAGCAGGAGTGGACGTCGTTGCATCAGTTGGGTTGGGCTGAGGCGGCTTCAGCATCAGCATGATAACAGTAGATACCGCCATAACGACTACAAATGCCAGC
>CAYGHZ010000307.1:0-2273 GCA_964349635.1 uncultured Candidatus Marinamargulisbacteria bacterium | reverse complement strand
CTCGCTTTGGAAAAAGAAGATTTGTTGGAAGATATTTCTCATCTTGAACAAAAGAAAGACAAAACAGCACAAGAAAAAGAGATGCTCGAAAAGCAAAAACAGACATTGGCCGCCCAATTCGATGAAATGAAGGAAGACATCAAAAAAAAAATCGTCGAGGCGTATGGCAATACACCCCAACGCTAAATCTGGTCTTTGTGCCCTATTACGAGCCAGATTTTTCTCAAAATAATCTGTTCAACCCCAACTATTGGCTCTCGACCATTACCGCCAACCTCACGGTCAAAGGCGTCAAAACGTTTAGCATGCGCACCAAATTTAAACGCGGCGTCAAAGAGGGCTTTGCCGAAGGCGCGCAGCGGGATGAGCTTTTACGTTTGAGCGTAAAGGGTAAGGTCAACGACATCGAAGTCGATGCCACGATTCAGGATTCCTCCGTGAATTTGGACGATTCCAATAAAAATTCGGTCGCGTTCAAAACGGACATTTGGGAAGTGTATTTCGGCGAATATTGGGCGAATCTCAATCAAACGGAACTGATGTCGTTTAACAAAAAACTGGACGGCGTCAAAGGAGTCTACAAGAACAAGCCGTTTCAAATCAGCGCGATGATCTCCGAATCCAAGGGCAACGCCGGGTATGACCGCATCTACGGAAAAAATTCCCAAGGTCCGTATGCGCTGTCCAATCGACCATTGATTATTTATTCGGAAAAAATTAACTATCAAGGCCATCAATTGGTGCGCGATACGGACTATTCTATCGACTATGAATTGGGGCAAATTACATTCAAAAAAGAATTCGTGCCGGAGACTGAACTTTTTGTCACCGAATATGAATACTCGAACTCCGTTTTTAAAAAAACATTCGCGGCAGTTTATGCAGACTACACGTCGACGGCAAATCATCTCGGCATTTCATTTCAAAGTCTGACGGACAAAGGCAGCGCCGTCGCCAGCGCGAACCTCATTCCGCAATCTCACATCATGTTCGGCGTGGACAGCCAGTATCAACTATTCGATGGATTTAAGGCCAGTACCGAACTCGCGGCATCCCAGAAAAATAACGCTAAGGGCTATGCTCTCAAGCAGGGATTCGAAATCATGGGCGAGGCATTCAAAATGAAGGCCAATGCCAAGAAGTTGGGAGAGTCCTACAATTCCATTGGCAACGCCTATCTCAACCCCGGTTTTTTTGCCTACGATGCCAACGCGGACTATAAAATGACCTCCTGGTGGCAACATCAAGCCGGTTATAGTTCCGAATACTATCCCAAAAACAACGCCGAGGTGTCGGCCAAAGTCTCGGACTATAAAACGGCGGTCGCAACGCCTTTAGGGAACTTAAGCTACGCCAATTACACCCGGATCGACAAAAATCTCTCGGTCACCAGCAACCTTCTTGAAAGAACCGTTAGCCGCCATACCGGATCGGTGAAAACAACGATGGGGTTTTTGATGATCGAGCCAGGCTATCAAATTGAAAACAGCCAAGATACCTACACACCCGCATCCAATTTTACCAATCGCACCATGCAGCTTCACACGCAACTACTGGGTGTTGATCTCCTTCAATTGGAAGGAGCGCTCGAACGGCAGCAGCAAGAAAAACAATCGGGAGGACGGAAAACGCGAAATACCTATGGAATCTCCAGCACCCTGTGGCCGGACGGGGACTATTCGCTAGACGGCACACTCAAATACGTCGAAGACAGCCAGGAAGGAAAATCCGCGCTTTCTGTTCTCAACTACAGCGCACGTCCGCTAAAACCACTTCGATTAAACGGCAACTACAATTTGGAAACCGTTCAGGAAACTTTGGGCGCGTCGTCCTACCGTGTGATGAAGCATCAAGGCAATTTTCAATTCCGGCTGCGCCCGATTCAAGCGCTCATTCTCGGTTACAAAATCAAACCTACGTTTTCTGAAATCAAGTCGTTGGCCAATCTGCGCTATGAAGATCGGATGACCTACCAATACACGCTGGACGCGGAGCCGGCCGAAAATTTGTCCGCCGGATTGGACTACAAGACCACCACAAAGACGCTGCTGGATAAGACCAAACTGCCGACCGCCTCTATATCCGCATCTGGCATTGAAGCTGTTACGCTCTTCCAAACTGATTATCGCCTGGGTACACAGAGTTCGGTTCGTTATGTTTTTGAGAGGGAAAAAAGCGATGGAAGTTCGATTCTGTCGGGATCGACTACCTATGAGCAAACAAAAGTAGATAATCTTCGCCAAAATATGGAATACACACATAAACTTACAGAC
>CAYGHZ010000306.1:0-2294 GCA_964349635.1 uncultured Candidatus Marinamargulisbacteria bacterium | reverse complement strand
ACAAAAGCCCAGATTTCTATGCCAAGTGTTTATTCCGCCGCATATAGCGACGATTTTTCCATCTCAATCTGGGTCAAAACAAAATCACCGTCCAGCTATTCCCAGTGTGGTGGTAATGGCAGATACTTTATTGTTAACGGAGACGCCGATTCAGGTAGAACAGCTCTTCTTGGTGTAGGCTCTAGTTGTTTTGATTCCGACGATGACGGCAAGGGGCACTTTTTTATGGGCATTATTGGTGGTGGCACTGCTGGCTCTTGGGCGAGTACTGCTAGTGATATAAACGATGGTGAGTGGCATCATCTTGTTGGAGTAAGGGATGTTACCTCCACTGATCCATATACCCATGTGATGACTGTTTATGACAATGGTGTTGTGGGGGGTGCTCAAACAAATTCTGGCGCGACGAGTGATACTCAAAGAATGACTAGTTCAGACTGGCAAATAAATAAACAAGACGGTTTTGCGCAGGATACATTTGTAGACGACGCCCGCGTCTACAACCGCGCGCTATCGGCCTCCGAAATACAACAACTCTATAACCTCGGCAAACGCTAATCCGCTACACTCGTCTAATACTTAATTAATCTCCCCCAAGCCCAATGAGAGACGTCCGACGTCTCTCATTGGGCTTTTAGTTATTCCAAAAGCAGATTTTTCCCATCAGAAAGGTCAAGATTTTTGAGCCAATCTTTTATTGCTTCTTTGTATTCTTTCTCTCCACCAAAAAATTCAAGTAAAAATCCTCTTTGGGTTATAGATGGAAAGTTTTTCTTTCCGCAATAGTCTAAATGGCTACTCCAGCGGTATTTTTCCAAAAAGTCCACGGCTTTTTTAATATTTTTCAACTTTCTTTCTCGCCATTCCGGTGCGATTAAGTCTAGTGGATTTAGATGTATATAGTAGGGGATATGAATAAAGTGAGCTTCTTCCACAATCTGGACGTGTTTAAATTTTCCCTGAAACAGTGCGCCACTTCTTTTATATCTTTCATTAAAATATTTAGCATACCCGCCATTTAGCTTTTTCATAAACAAAGACACGCCATGCTCCACCTTTGGCGAAACAAGTAAATGATAATGGTTCGGCATCAAACAAAACGCTAGTATATCCACCAACATCTTTCTCTTCTTATGACCCAATGAGAGACGTCCGACGTCTCTCATTGGGTGCGCGTTATTACTCGCAAAGAGCCTATCCCCGTTCTCTGTTTTTTCTACATTATTAAATTCAAACAAGTCGTGGACGAAGCGAGCTCTGTCGGAATCGTCCATAAAAATAGTTCTCTTATCTACCCCACGATTTAGTACATGATATACGGGTTTGTTGTTCATATTACTCATATTAACATAATGAGAGACGTCGGACGTCTCTCATTAAAAAATTGGGGGGAAAAGAAAAACCCGAGATCTGGAAGAAGGATTTTTTTTTGCAATTCCTTGTCTCCGTTCTCGGGTTTTTAGCCTGGCGGGCTTTGTTAAAAATTAACTCCAGAAAATTTCGCCGCTTCATCGACTCTCTCCCTGTCTGAAGTATCCACTAGAATTGAGAAAATAATGCGACTTCCTGGAGCTGGGGTGGTGTTAAGATATTCATACTCCCTTTCTGTCGGTCGGGCGAGGTTTATCCCAATAATCAGTTCTCCCTCATTTTTCGGGATAGTGAGTATCACTCCGGACAAGGTACGAGAGTATCTTTCAGGAATCTTTCCATCTGTCCCTATATTGGAAAAACGAATGCTTCCTACGAAAGGCGTTCTCAACCGAGCTTTTTCTAGGTACAGATGAATATCCTTTTTAGATTCCTCCATCTTGTCTAGAAGATATAACCTGTGCGCACCTTCATTTTCTCTTAAGACTAAATCGAGAAAGAAGGCCGTTTTTCCATAATAAAAATTTGCCACCATTTTCCTCTCCTTTTCGTTTTTTTTATGAACATCGCCCGCCAGGGTCAATCTGCCCCGAGTATATACTATTCAGGAGTAATTTCCAGTTACTTTGGTAGACCTTTTTTATTTTGGTTAACGGGGTATAATAAATGTATGAAAATAGCTATAAATGGTTTTGGACGCATTGGGAGGATTTTTTTTCGCCAAGCTTTAGGCCGACAGGGCATGGAGATCGTGGCGATTAATGATTTGGGCGATAAGGATAACCTTCGTTATCTGGTGGAGCATGATAGCGTCTATCGTAAATGGCGGGTGAGTGACGCTACGTGGAATTCCATTCGTTTTACTACTGAAAAGGATCCGAAAAAACTCCCGTGGAAGGAGCTTGAAGTGGATATTGTTGTAG
>CAYGHZ010000305.1:0-2306 GCA_964349635.1 uncultured Candidatus Marinamargulisbacteria bacterium | reverse complement strand
GACTTGCTGGAGCTGGCTGGGGTTGCCATAAATTTTTGGCGCGTTTTCTTTTAAGGTGATTTGCGTTTCGACGTTGGCTGTCCGAAGCGCCCGATCCAGAAGCGTGGCGGCCCGCTCGATAGGTTCCCGGATATCCAGCAATTCCAATTCTTCTCCGTCGGTCCGCGCAAGGCCCCGAACATTGGTTGTCAGTTTTCCCATGCGTTCCGCTTGTTCAATAATAATTTTGAGATCGTTTTTTGCGCGAGAGATTACATCGACGGCGGAGGTGGCAGTTGCGCTGTCAAATTCCGATAACATCATTTCCGAAAAGGTTTTGATGCCGGTTAATGGCTGGTTGAGTTCATGCGCAATACCGGCGGCCATTTCGCCCATCGTCGATAATTTTTCCGCCTGAATCAACTGCGATTGCAGGCGGGTGTTTTCGATGGAAATAGCGGCCTGAGAGGCCAAGAAACGAATGAGTTCCATCCGATCAGGAGTAAACGCATAATTGGCCAACGTATTTTCCAGATAAATAACTCCAACAATGTTACCTGCGTTTTCAAGCGGTGCGCACAAGATCGATTTTGGATCATGATCCGTAAAAAAGGGATCGTTAGAAAAATCGTTGCGTTCTTCGGGACTATTAAGAATAACCGGTTTTCGGTTTTGGCGGACGAATTGAACGATGGATCGTGGAGCGTCGTCACCATCATCTTGCAATATGAGTACGCCACGTTGCGCGCCGGAGTTTTCAACCAGAATCGACAAGATTTTTTGTGTTAGGGTTTCCAGATTGACCTCACTCGCGATGGCTTGGGAACTTTTAATCAAGGCTTCCCAATCAATCTCACCGGATTCGACCATCATGGAGCGCAGATCGCCGGTATTAACAGTGGCCTGCCTCAATTGCAAAACCTTGGCGTTGGCTCCCCAAACTTCATAAAATGTTGCGGCCTCTTGACTATGGTTTTGGCCCAATTCATTGGAACCGTTTTTAAAACAAAAACGAGCCAGGCATTCTACGGCGATGGCGGCGTTTCTGCGAAATCCGTCTTCGCGTGCGGCGGCGATTGCTTTTCTGTAAAGTAAATAGATATTTCCCCGACTTTCCAGCCGCGCCACTTCTGCTTCCAACAGATATACAATATGCCGATAATTGGAAGGGGATAAGATCGCCCATTTTTTAAAACGATCGAGATTTTTTTTGATTAATTTCAAATGCCGAGTTCCCTGGCTAGCCAAAGCCAAGGAGAAAAAGAAATAAAAATCGATAATATGAAAAAAACTTCCCATTTCACCTACGAGCTTCAGGCCCTTAAACCCTTCGATAACGGCGTCCGAGTAAAAGCCAAAAAGGTACAATAACGTGAGCCGCGAAATCCGATAACCTGAAAGAACCGTCTCGTTCATTCCTTGCGCGCTAAAAGGAAGAACCTCCGAGGCTATTGTTGGAGGAGCCTGAAGCAGTTGACGCATGCTGCGTTGAAACATTTCTAAAACGGCTTCCCCATCGGAGATACGATGAAATTGCGCAAATTTTAAATAGGAGTCGGTTTGTCTTTCCATATCGGACACCTGATTCCCGCAAACAAATGACAGGCCGGCCCAATTGCAAGCGGCCATGGCGGCAAAATAAATATCTCCGGTATTGACGCCAAGGCGATGGGCCGCTTCGGACATCGCAATCGAATCAGCCAGCGAATATTTCCAAGGAAGCAAGAATGACGCATAAATCTCCCTGATCTTGCAATCCGCCACATGGCGAATTTCTTCCATGCGAAGGGCCAACTGACCATAATCCAGCGCATGGGCATAATCTTTAAAAGCCGAAGAAAGAACAACCCCGTAAAATACATAGGCAAACGGCGCAAAATCAGAATTTCCGTATCGAATCGTTAATTGAAGCATTTTTAGAGGCAAAATCAAGAACAGCGCCTTGCTCACAAAATGGCTGGTGGGAAACAAATTCATCATGAGTTGCAGAGCCAAGATAATGCCGGGGTCGTTTATGTCCGGCAGCGCTTCCAAATCCTCAAGCTTTTTCTTTCGCAACGTCCATCGGGTCTTGATTACTTCCACAGCAAGAGCCGGAAGCCCGACGCGATTTTTGAGGTTAATTTTTAATTCGCGCAATCCTAAAACACAGGAATCGATGGCTTTTTGATAATCGCGAGTCGTGCAAAATAAAATAACTTTGTGGTTGTAGGCTTGGGCACGATCAAAGGAAGAAACGCTGCGACCGATAACCATTTCAAAGAGTTGCGTTGCGTCATTGAAATCGGCCGTAAGATACCGACACTCCGCAAGCTGCATGTAAAAGG
>CAYGHZ010000304.1:0-2340 GCA_964349635.1 uncultured Candidatus Marinamargulisbacteria bacterium | reverse complement strand
TATCTAAAGAGTGCGAAAATCAGGGGATTTTGACGGAAAAAGTTAGGAAAATAACGGAAAAAGAAAAGAAAATTAAACTTGAAGACATTATGTCAGACTTATCCCAACTTTTCAGCGAAACTCTCGATGGAATTGATCGCATCGCCGTTATCGTCAAATCGGTTAAAGAATTTTCAAAGGTAAGCGGGGGCGATCCGGGGGTCGAAAAATTATTTAATATTAATAAGGGGCTGGCCGACACGCTGGTCATGGCCAAAAACGAAATCAAGCACCGTGTTGAGGTTCGAACCGATTTTGGCGATATTTCGCCGATCTCTTGCCACCCGGGCAAGCTAAATCAAGTATTTCTGAATTTAATCCTTAATGCAGCGCAGGCCATAAAAACAATACCCCAAAAAAGGCCCGGCCACATTGCCATATCGACCTTTGAAGATCCGGCATTTGTTTATTGCAAAATCGAAGACAACGGCCCGGGCATTGCCGACGCCATCCAAAAAAAAATATTTGAGCCGTTTTTTACAACAAAACCATCGCGCGGAACTGGGCTTGGCCTGAGCGTCTGTCGCGACATTATTAAAAAGCATGGCGGCGAGCTTAGTTTTGAAACAACTGAAGGAGTTGGAACCACGTTTTTAGTAAGACTTCCTAAACAAAAGACATGACCGTCCGCGTCCTCGTATTTCGGGGAGTCTCTCACCTATATGATTATTCTTGTCCTCAATCGCTGCTTATCAGACCGGGCGATCATGTGGAGATTCCATTTGGGAAGGGAACCTCTGCCGGCCTGGTGATAGAAATGGGAGATCGCAAAGAAAATTTAAAAGAAATTTTGAGCCTATCCAAAAACAGGCCTCGATTAAATCCGGAGTTGCTCAATCTTATTATTTGGTTTGCCGATTATTACCAAGTCAATCCCTTTACCGCCTATCAGGCCGTCGTGGGCAACGCCAAGTTAAGAAACAAAATCCCCGCGATTGGCGACACAGTTCAAATTTTGCCTGAATATCAATTGAACATCGAGCAAGAAAATGCGATTCAAACGATCTTGAGCCGCAACGGATCGTTTCTATTGTATGGCGTCACCGGAAGCGGCAAAACGGAAACCTACATGCAGGTTGTTGATGCAACGGTGAAACAAAATAAATCTGCGCTGCTTTTGGTGCCGGAAATTGCGCTCACGCCACAGTTCACCCGGCAATTCACAGACCGTTTCGGCGGAAAAATCGCCGTACTACATTCCGGAATGACCGCCAAAGAACGCGAAATCGGCTGGAACCGTATTTATTTAGGCCAAATTTCAATTGTCATTGGCGCACGCTCGGCGATTTTTGCGCCGCTTTCCACTATTGGCGTCATCATAATAGACGAGGAACACGAAGGGTCGTACAAACAGGACAATCAGCCGCGCTATTTTACCCATACGGTCGCTAAATTTAGAGCCAAATGGCACCACGCCAAATTGATTTATGGATCGGCAACGCCCTCGATTGAAACGTTCCATCATTCCACAGCGACGATTCGCCTGGCGAAACGCATCCGCGATTTGCCCATGCCACCCGTCGAAATCGTCGACATGCGTTCTTCCCGACATTTAATTTCAAATCGATTGCAACAAGTAATGGCGGACCGGCTGCAAAAAAAAGAAAAAATTATGCTACTGATCAATCGGCGCGGCTACTCTCCTTTCGTCCGCTGCCAAAAATGCGGTGAAGTATTTCAATGTTCGGGCTGCAATTTAAGCTTTACCTATCATAAAGACAAAACCTTTCGCTGCCATCGCTGCGATATCTCCATACCAGTGACCCACACCTGCCCGTCATGCAACAAAGCAGCGCTCGGATTTTCGGGACTCGGCATCCAAAAGCTGGAATCGGAACTACAACTTCTTTTTTCAGGCATCCAAATCTGCAGGCTGGATCGGGACACCGCTAAAAAAGCGAGCGATATCGACAAGATTTTGGACGAATTCAAACAACACGGCGATATTTTAATTGGCACCCAAATGATCGCCAAAGGACATCATATTGAAGATGTAACGCTAGTAGGCGTTTTAGGTATCGATACGACGTTAAATATCCCGGATTTCCGGGCGCCGGAGCGCGCGTTTCAACTGGTCACCCAGGTCGCGGGCCGCGCCGGACGGGGAGACAAGCCCGGCCATGTCATCGTCCAAACCGCCCAACCCGAACATTACGCGATCCGCCACGCCAGCACCCATAATTTTGACGGGTTTTACGAGCAAGAAATCCGTTATCGCGAAGACCTAAACTACCCTCCCTTTTCCAGTCTGATTAATATTATTATTTCTTCAAAAAACGAACGCGAGCTTCACAATTATTT
>CAYGHZ010000303.1:0-2347 GCA_964349635.1 uncultured Candidatus Marinamargulisbacteria bacterium | reverse complement strand
ACATCAATCCGTCACCGCCCCCTCAGACGCAGACGACACTAACTTCGCATATTTGGCCAATACGCCCCGAACATAACGTGGCTTGGGTTGCTTCCATTTTGCCAAACGCTTTTTGATTTCGGTCGCCGAGACGCCTAAATTTACTTCACGTTTTTCCGCGTCGATGGTAATCGTGTCGCCGTTTTGAACGATGGCCAATGCGCCGCCTTCGTAGGCTTCCGGGGTGATATGTCCCACCACAAACCCGTGCGTGCCGCCGGAAAAACGGCCGTCGGTGATTAGTGCGACGTCTTTGCCCAACCCGCGACCCATAACTGCCGATGTTGGGGAGAGCATTTCGCGCATTCCCGGCCCGCCTTTGGGGCCTTCGTAACGAATCACAATCACATCGCCTTTTTTGATCGTGCCATCCAAAATTTTCTTCAATGCCGCTTCCTCGGATTCAAATACCCGGGCTTTCCCTTTAAAGATCATGCCTTCTTTACCCGAAATTTTGGCCACACTTCCTTTGGCGGCTAAATTGCCGTAACAAATAACCAAATGGCTGTTCTTTTTGATAGGGTCTTTTAACGGGCGAATGATTTCTTGGCCTTTTGGATAAGGCTTCGTACCTTTTAGGTTTTCGGCCAACGTTTTGCCAGTGACGGTTAAGCAGTCGCCATGCAACAGACCCGCATCCAAAAGCATTTTCATCATGGGAACAATGCCGCCGATTTCGACCAAGCGAGCCATCGTGAATTTTCCGCTGGGTTTTAAATCCGCCAACACCGGGACTTTTTTTCCGATGCGCGTGAAATCATCGAGCGTTAGTTTGACGTTGGCGGTGTGGGCGATGGCCAACAAATGCAACACGGCGTTGGTGGAACCGCCCAGAGCCGTGACAACCGTAATCGCGTTTTCAAAGGCTTTACGGGTCAGAATGTCGCTGGGACGAATATTTTTTTCAAGTAAGTGCAACACGGCGGCGCCGGCGCGTTCGCAGTCTTTTTGTTTGTCGACCGAAACGGCGGCCTGGGCGGAGCTGTTGGGCAAGCTCATTCCCAAGGCTTCGATCGCGCTGGCCATGGTATTGGCGGTGTACATCCCGCCGCACGAACCGGGACCGGGGATTGCGCACGATTCGATGCCGGTAAGTTCCTTGTCGCTGATTTTGTGGTTGGCGTGTTGACCGACGGCTTCAAATACCGAAACGATGTCGACGTCTTTATCTTTGTAGCAGCCGGGCAAAATCGTGCCGCCGTAGACAAAAACAGCCGGGCGATTCAGGCGCGCCATGGCCATTAAACATCCCGGCATATTTTTGTCGCAACCGCCAATTGCAACAAACCCATCAAAGCCTTCGCAGCCAATAACTGTTTCAATCGAATCGGCGATGACGTCGCGTGACACCAATGAATATTTCATGCCTTCGGTTCCCATCGAGATGCCGTCGGAAATGGTGATGGTGTTAAAAATCACTCCTTTGCCGCCGGCATTGTTGACGCCGGTTTCCGCGTGGCGGGCCAGTTCGTCGATGTGCATGTTGCAAGGCGTGACCATCGCCCAGGTGGAGGCAACCCCGATTTGAGGTTTTTTGAAATCGTCGTTTTTAAAGCCAACGGCGCGCAGCATCGCTCGCGACGGGGCACGGTCAACGCCGTCTACTACTAGGGACGAAAACGAGCGGGTGTTTTTTTGTTTTTTCATTTGGGTCTCCTGATAAATTTAGTGTCAAAAATTCGCAGCTTTTTTTCGATGCCTGCGATCTTATCATAATCGCGATCGTCGTGGAGTAACATCACTTCATTTTCTATTGCTGTTTGGACAATCAGCATGTCGAGGGTGCTTCGTATCGTGATGCCCTTGGTTCGGCATTTCATATAGAGTTTGGCCGCCTGCTCAAACGATTCTTTTTCATGGCGGAGAAAATAAAATTTTTGAGTTCCCAGGTATTCTTTAAGTTGATCATATTCGTTTGGGGTGCGGCTGCTTTGCAGGACTTCAAGATATATATAATGGTTGATTCCAAATGGTAAATTCAGATTTATAACGGATTGAAACTGATGGCAGGCCTCTGATCGAGTGCCTTTTAAATAGGTAATAATGACAGAGGTATCAACGAGAATCATGCTGAGATTTTCGGGCGGCCTTATAATTGTAGCCTTTTGCGAATTTAATTTTGCCTCGCAAATCTGATAGATTTAGCCGTTTGTGATTCTCTACGAATTCGCGAAGCGCCAGATGAATCAGGCCGGTTTTGGTTTTTTGGTCAGAAAATTTCGAGGCTTCATCGAGCAAGGCTTCATCTAATACGATGTTTGTTCTCAAACTACACCTCCTTATACACTTTACTATACACCTGATATAG
>CAYGHZ010000302.1:0-2348 GCA_964349635.1 uncultured Candidatus Marinamargulisbacteria bacterium | reverse complement strand
GGTCTGGGCTTTGGATGCTTCGACAAGGGAGAGATGGCCGGCATGTAACGCGCCCATCGTCGGCACAAATCCAATTGATTTCCCGGTCGCTTTTAGACTCCGAATATTTTCCGCCCCGGAAAAAACTTTCACTGTGGCGCGTTCGCCAAGTACCACAACACGGCGGCGACAATTCCTGCGGCCAATTTAATGCCCCAATTTTCCACGAACAGGCGATTAAGCAGCTTCAGCAGGTTTTGCATCGCAGTTTTTGCAATATTTCTTTTCTTTGCCGAATTTGTTTTTCTTTAAATACATTATGGGCGCGTTGCAGGTAGGGCACGCCTCTGCAAGCGGTTTATCCCACGATGCAAATTTACAATTGGGATACCCCGAACAGCCATAAAACACTTTCCCCTTGCGGGAATGTTTTTCAATGACCGGCTTACTGCATTCCGGGCATTTAACGCCTACATCAATCAAAATGGAGCGCGTATTTTTACATTCCGGAAAATTTGAGCACGCCAAAAACTCGCCAAACCGGCCTGTCTTGATAATCATCGGATGGCCGCATTTATCGCAAATTTCATCGCTTGGCTTGTCGGTATTAACTTTTTCCATTTCCTCGCCGGCGGTTTTTAGCATTTTGGAGAACGGATCATAAATATCCTGAACCACCTCGTACCACACATGCTTGCCTTCCATGATTTCATCGAGCTTGGTTTCCATAGAGGCCGTAAAGGGTACTTCGATAATATGATCAAAAAACTGCACCAACTTTTCATTGACCAACATTCCCAGGTCGGTGGGAAACAGCGTTTTCTTTTCTTTGTTTACATACCCGCGATCTTGAATGACCGCCAGGGTCGGCGCATACGTTGACGGACGCCCGATCCCATCTTCTTCCATCGCTTTTACCAAGCTGGCCTCAGTATACCGATGCGGCGGCTGAGTAAATTTCTGCGCCGAATCAATTTTGTAGAGACCCAAGGGATCGTTTTCATTGACAACCGGAAGCGTCTGTTCTTTTTCTTCTTTGTCGCTGCTGTGATCAGAGCTTTCCTGATACAACCGAGTAAACCCGTCAAATTTCACAACACTTCCAGTGGCTTTCAGTACATAACCGGGTTTTTTGTCGTTATTTTTGGCCAAAACCAAAATCTGAGTTTGATCTAAAATAGCCGAGGCCATCTGAGACGCCATAAACCGCTCCCAGACCAACTTATATAATTTAAGATTATCCCCGGCATTATCTTCGCCCAAATCCTTAGGGAATTTCTCGGGGTACGCCGGACGAATCGCCTCGTGCGCATCTTGGACATTGGCTTTTTGTTTAAAAATGCGGGGGTTTTCCGGCAAATAATTTTTGCCAAACACATCGGTGATAATTTTCTTGGCGGCCTGTGTGGCATCGGCTGACAATCGGGTCGAATCGGTTCGCATATAGGTGATCAAACCTTCTTCGTATAATTTTTGCGCCACCGCCATGGTCTTTTTGGCGCTCCAATTCAATTTGCGCGACGCTTCCTGCTGCAAGGTCGATGTAATAAATGGCGCATACGGATGTCGTTGAACTTGTGTTTTTTTGACCGACTGAACTTTATATTTCGAGGTTTTGAGTTCTGCTAAAATTGCGTCAGCTTGCTCTTTGTTGGCGACTTCCAATTCGCCTTTTACATTTTCTACCGCAAACAATTTCGCGGTAAATTTTGCTTTTTTATCGGCGGTTTCTAATTCGGTTTCAATGACCCAATATTCTTTAGGGATAAACTTTTTGATTTCGTTTTCGCGGTCGCAAATCATCCGCACCGCCACGGATTGCACACGTCCGGCGCTTAACCCTTTGCGAATTTTCTTGGCTAAAATGGGGCTTAATTTATAGCCAATCAACCGGTCTAAAACGCGGCGGGCTTGCTGAGCGTCCACCATATCCGAATCAATTTCACGGCAATGCGTAATGGCATGCTGGATCGCATTTTTGGTGATTTCGTTAAATACGATACGTTTCACTTTAGACGCTTTTTGCTTGATCGCAGCCTGAATATGCCACGCAATGGCTTCGCCTTCTCTATCAGGGTCAGTCGCGATGTAGACGGTTTCAGCTTTTTCAGCGGCGGCTTTCAGTTCCTGAACGACCTTCGTTTTTCCCTTTAAAATTCCGTATGTCGGTTTGAAATGATCGTCAATGTCCACACCCAACTTGCGATCCGGCAAATCGCGAATATGACCAAACGAGGCCTTGATTTCATAATCTTTGCCGAGGAATTTTCCGATGGTTTTGGACTTGGCGGGAGACTCGACAATGACTAGATTTTTGCTCATCGGCGGCCATTATGGGGCGGTGCTATACTTTTTTGCAAGATGAAAAT
>CAYGHZ010000301.1:0-2355 GCA_964349635.1 uncultured Candidatus Marinamargulisbacteria bacterium | reverse complement strand
GATGGGGCGGGGGTATTTGGATAAGGCAAACTTTCAGGCGATTAAAGACAACCAAGACCCAAACTACCGCAAACAGGAAGCCTATGTCGCTGCTGACTGAATCGGCGCCTTCTTTTGTTGAGGAATTGACGGCGGGACTCTCCGATCTCTCCATCAAAGACGCCTGGAAAAAACTGGACCAAAACGGCCACAAGATATTGTTTTTGACGGAGCCCGACGGCGGCATGGCGGGAGCCTTAACGGACGGAGATGTCCGGCGCTGGATATTGGCCGAAAAATCGATCTCGGAAAGCGTGGAAAAAATCATGAATCGCGCGCCCGTCGTCGCGTTTACCTGGGAGTCGGAGGCGCTTATTAAGCAGCGGATATTGGATCATGGCATCACCTGCGTTCCGATCCTCGACGATGCGCGTCGTATTCGAGACGTGGTCTTTTTAGAAGAATATATTCGCCAAGAGCATAAAAAAATGGATCCGGTAAACGTTCCGATTGTAATTATGGCCGGCGGCAAAGGGTCGCGATTGGATCCGTTTACGAAAGTCCTACCCAAACCGCTGATTCCATTGGGTGAAAAGCCGATTATTCAGCATATTATCGACCGATTTAAAGAGCACGGGGCCGATGAATTTTGGATTTCGTTAAATTACAAAGCGAACATGATCAAGGCCTATTTTTATGACGCGGCGCCCACCGAAAAAATACGCTTTTTTGAAGAAGAATCGCCGATGGGAACGATCGGCGCGTTGTCGCTGATTAAAAACCAGCTGCAAACGCCTTTTTTTGTCACCAATTGCGATATTTTTATCGAAGCCAATTACGGCGAAGTGTTTCGGTTCCATGTCGAAAACAAAAACGCGCTGACGCTGGTGTGCTCGATGAAACATTATCAAATTCCCTATGGGATTGTTGAAATAAAAAACGGCGGCTGTTTGCATAGCATCACCGAAAAACCGGAATTGGATTTTCTGGTCAGCACAGGATTTTATGTTTTGAATCCCGATGTTTTGGATTTGATCCCTGAAAAGCAATTTTTTCACATCACCCATCTCATCGACTCTCTCAAAGCGCAAGGCCGTAAGGTCGGGGTTTTCCCGGTCTCGGAAAAAAGCTGGATGGACGTTGGCCAAATGAAAGAATATTCCGACGTCATGAACCGCTTCTTTTCATGAAAACGCCCATTGTTCTCATCGGCGCGGGCGGGCATCAGCGGGTGGTGCGCCAGGTAATAAACGACCTCAATATCTATGATATCGTCGCGGCGATCGAGAAAGGAGAGGAGCAACGATTGCCCGGCTTAATTGAACGTGGCGTCCGGTATGCCTTTATTGGAGTGGGGCAGATTAAAGCCTCGAACCTGCGCGCTCAACTTTTCAGAGATGTTAAGCGGTTGGGGTTCACCCTTCCGGTTTTGATCCATCCGAGCAGCTATGTTTGCCCGGATGTGAGCATTGGAGAGGGAAGCTTAATTGCTCCGGGCGTTGTGATCAATACGGGAACAAAAATCGGAGCCAACGTCGTCATCAATACCCGCGCATCGATCGATCATGATTGTGTGATTGAAGACCATGTTTTTATTTCGCCGGGCGTTACATTGTGTGGCGAGGTTAATCTGGCCGAAGGCGCATTTGTGGGTGCGGGCAGCACCTCGATCCAGGCCATCAAAATTGGCAGGGGCGTGACGATTGGGGCGGGCAGCGTGGTGTTGCGCGACGTCCCAAGCGAAAAAGTGGTGTTTGGGATTGTGAAATGAAAACCATGATCATTGCGGAAGCCGGCGTCAATCATAACGGCGATCTGAACTTGGCCGAAAAATTAATCGAAGTGGCGGCAAAATCCGGCGCGGATGCGGTAAAATTTCAGACATTTATTACGGAAAATTTGGTCACGTCATCGGCAAAGATGGCGCGTTATCAGTCCGAAAATAGTGGTACATCGGAATCTCAGTTCGCCATGCTTAAAAAAGTTGAGTTGTCGTTCGATCAGTTCCGGCATCTTAAAAAAGTCTGCGATCAAAACGGCATTTTGTTTTTATCAACGCCGTTTGATTATGACAGCGCGATATTCTTAAATGACTGTGTCCCACTGTTCAAAATTTCGTCGGGGGATTGCACCAATATTCCGTTCCTGAAAAAAATTAATGCCTTTGGAAAGCCCGTCATCCTTTCCACGGGAATGACGGAACTGGACGAAATACGCGCGGCGGTCGAGGCCATTTCCGTTCCCTTAACGTTGCTGCACTGTACCACCAATTACCCTTGCCCGATTGAGGAAGTGAATTTGGCCGCGATGAAAACGTTGCGCGATATCTTCAACGTTCCGGTGGGTTATTCCGATCACACAGAAGGTATTCACATT
>CAYGHZ010000300.1:0-2356 GCA_964349635.1 uncultured Candidatus Marinamargulisbacteria bacterium | reverse complement strand
ATTTTTACCGGAGGAGTTTTATCGTCACTATCAACGAAGGAACCATCGTTATCGCGATACAATTCAAAATCAAGGGGAGTTTTTTCAAATTCTTTCTGAATCGTTGCCAGTAACGTCATGCTATCTGAGTTTGCCTTTGATTTTTCCGCCACCAACCTCGGCTGGTCGGGAATGATCCCTTCCAGCGCGGCATAAATCGAAAAGTGATCCAATTCCGCCACAATTTCATAGGCACCGTCGCCATTCCAGCGATGATCCCGGCCCGGAACTGTTTTAGCCATTTCCAATTTGCCGGATTTTGAAATGTGGTAAATGTGTACATTGCTCAGATCGATGGGTTTGAGACCGGGACGATACGTGCCTGCCGCTAAGGCGTCGACTTCCGATTTCGTGTATTTATAGATCAAATACGGTTTCGTTCGATCGGTGAAATTAGCGCCTTCCGGAAATATTTCGACGATGGGCATAAAGTCAAAATCTGAAATGTCTGGGATGTTGCTGATGTGAATCTCATCTAGTTTGACCGGCGTTACCGTAACTAACGTATCCTTATCAAACGAATTTTGGAAAAACGTCAGATCGACACGTCCGTAAGGACTTTTGACGTGTATCTCGTTGTTTTCGTGACCTTTGATGAGATTGCCAATGTAAACGTCCGTTACGGCGATCTGCTTCGATTTAACATCTTCCAATTTGAGGCTATATTTTCCGTTTAATCGGGCAGTGTTCCAAAATCCAAGCGTATCTTTGTAAAAGGATCGCATAGTGAGGTCGGGCTTTTCGATTGGTTTCCAAGCGCCGTCTTGTCGAAACGACAAGAAATAATCCGATGGCGGGATGGGGTTTTTTGTTTGAAGCGGCGCATACGACGTGTTTTTGTTTCCAAATTTGAGGCTGACGTTCAGGCCATCATGGATATACTCTGCACTGGGAACGATTTTTTCAGGAGTAAGCTGAATGTCCGTATGCGGCGCACCCCTAACGTCCAATAATTCAATATCTCTCCATCGCTCAATTTGGATTTCAGGGTTTATTTTTAATGTACCATCTTGCTTGAGAAATAGGTTGGCGTTGTCGGTGACGCCCGCGCTGGGATAGGCGCTTGAAAATAACATAAACATCGATTCGCCGGGTTTTCCATCGAATGCGGGTGGCGTAAAGCGGGTGTAAGGACTGACAAGCTTTCCATTGCGCCCTTTTAGATTCAAATCTTGCGAGCTATCCCACGGAATCCGCCAATCTTGATCGCTTAACTTAGCGATGACATTCGCGTTATTTTTATCCAAGTCGTTGATGACGGTACTTCCGTTACCGAATGTAAGCTTCAAATTTCCTTGCTTGCCTGAAAAGCCTATTGGAAATGTTGTCCCGGGGTCGATTTCCAATCGATACGTAACGTTTTTCGGGAGTTTTTTACTGAGAGACAAAAACAAATCCTCCGTTGTGATGCGGTAACTTGGTTGATTGAATTTATGCTCCAAAGTTATGGACTCTATATTTGAAGTCGCGCCGTCCGTCATTGTCTTAGAATCAATTTCGATCAGGTATTTCTTTTCAGATTCATCCAGCATTCCGTCTTTTGTTAGGGGGGCGGTAAGCATCTGGACATCGAGCTTTTTTGACGGCTCGGTAGGCGTCATCCACCCGGTAATGCTGTGTTTGCTGTTGTACTCTTTCAGACTGCGATCATTCACCCGATTGACCAGCCCCTCTGCCAAGGAGCGCGGCCACGGGAGTACGATATCCCGCTGTGTCTCCGGAGCGGCCGTAACATTGAACTTGAAACTTGTGGTGTCTGGAGAACCAGACAGAGACCATGTATTTCCCTTTGAAGTAAACGCTTCGGTGCTTTGAGGAACGAGATCATAAAATCCGCTGCCGGTCAGCTTGTCCAAGTTGATTACTTCCAGAGCAAATTTCTCGTCTTCCAAATAGTTTGAATAGTGAACGCCTACGTTGGCGGTAGGCAAGGTATTCGACATGTAGGTAAGGAGCTTGTCTACATCGGTTGTGTCGCCTGCGTTGGCATATATATTTTTTAGGATCTTGTCGTAGCCGCCGTTGGTCAGATCAAAAAAGCCGGTCCAAGGAAATCCTAATTTCGTTGGATCCTGAAAAGTTTCTCTGAAATTATAGTCTCTAGAATGGTTTGCATTCACAACCCCAAACCACGGATAAAACCTGTTATTGAGACGGGAATATTGAAGGTTATCTTTGAGGCGAACCTCAATATCAAGGCCCATGTCCGACCATCGATCATTATTGTTTTCACCGCGACCTCTTTCTGAAAATCTAGCCCGTACTTCAAATGCGCCTCTGGCCGTTTTCCAATTGGACCAATCTTGGCCGACAGTAA
>CAYGHZ010000299.1:0-2363 GCA_964349635.1 uncultured Candidatus Marinamargulisbacteria bacterium | reverse complement strand
ATTAGCGTCTCTTCGACATCGGCTCAATCAATCGGAAACTGATTTTATTAAAAATCTTTCAATTCGAGATACTCAACAGGATATGCGTTCGTTTGAAAAGCCGCCCAAACGAGACTCGCTTTTAGACCTACTTAAAGCCAATTTTAAGCGCTGCGAAGAAGGATTGCGGGCTTTGGAAGAGTATTCCGGAAATGCGGTCTATAACACCCTGCGCTACGAAATCTATCAGCTTGAAAAAGAGATTGTATTGCAGCTAACAAAAAAGAATATTTCAAATGGGGTCTATTTGGTGTCCGATGATATCGCGGTATTGGAAAAAGGTCTCGCCTTGGGCGCTTGTATGATCCAATTGAGAGATAAATCCAGCCAGAAAAAACAGGTTTACGAAAAGGCTTCTAAGATTAAAAAAATGGCGTTGAAATTTAACGTTCCTTTTATAGTGAATGATTATTTAGATATTGCCCTTCTGGTCGATTCGGATGGATTTCATTCCGGGCAAGATGATTTGCCGGTAGTCGAACAACGAAAATTGCTTGGGCCCCATAAAATTATTGGAAAAACGACACACTCCCTCGAGCAAGGGCGGAATGCCCAGGAAGAGGGCGCCGATTATGTCAGCATAGGCCCGATCTTTGAAACGCCTTCCAAACCCGGCCGCGCCGCCATTGGTTTTGATTACTTGAAGGATGCCGCAAAGGCACTTACTATTCCCTACGTTGCAATCGGGGGAATTAACCGTGATACTGTCGCTTCTCTTGCAGCATATAAACCTCCCCTAATAGGCGTTGTCAGAGCGGTCGATGACATTCCCTTTCTTAAAGCGCAAGTCTGTGGATAAGTTGTTAGTTATTTCGTGGATTCATTCCTGGAGAAGTTGTGGATAACTTGTTAGTAATGTGGGATCAGATTACAGAAAACCTTCGTCAATCGTTGTCGGAACCAGGGTACCAAACCTTTTCGTCAACGATCAAACCCCTTTCGTTTTTAGATGATGTATTGACGTTGCAGGTTCCTAATGAATTTTCAAAAGAATGGGTCAAGGAAAAATGCGAACCCATTTTACGTTCTTTTTTTAAAAATACGCCGAATCCCAATATTGTTTTTCATTATGTTATTTCATCGGATATACAGCCGCACTCTTCTGATCAACTCACTATTTTTCATTCCCCACCTGTCATAACAGATGAGAGCGATAGTTTTAACCCCAAATATTCGTTCGACCATTTCATTGTTGGCCATAACAACCGTTTTGCTTATGCCGCTTCGGAGGCAGTTTCAAAAACACCTGCAAAAGCCTACAACCCTCTGTTTATATATGGGATGGTGGGACTAGGAAAAACCCATTTACTTCATGCCATCGGGATCAAAATCAAACAGAATTTTCCCCAATTGAAAGTAAAATTGGTGTCTTCGGAACAATTTACTAATGAATTGGTCAACGCGATTCGCGAAAAAAAGATGGACAAATTTCGCGATCAATATCGCCGTGTTGATGTTCTTTTTGTAGACGACGTTCAATTTTTAGCTGGGAAAGAACAGACTCAAGAAGAGTTCTTTCATACCTTTAACGATCTGCATTGCTGCAATAAACAGATTATTCTGACGTCTGATCGCCCCCCCAAAGAAATTCCGACGCTTGAGCTGCGTTTGCGGACCCGATTCGAGTGGGGTTTGACGGCGGATATTCAGCCACCCGGTTTTGAAACCCGGCTTGCGATCTTACAGAAAAAAGTTGAGATGAATCATTTTGATGTCTCGGACGAAATTTTGCATTACATCGCCACCCAAATTCCCAGTAATGTTCGTGAAATGGAAGGAGCGCTTAATCGCATAGTCGCCTATGCTTCCCTTCTCAATACCAAAATCACGCTTTCCATTGCCAGTAATGTTATTAAGGATATGGTGGGTATCAAAAAAGAACGTCCGCTGACGATCGCGTTTATCAAACAAAAAGTATGCGAATATTTTAATATTAAAGATAGCGATCTCTGTTCAAAAAATCGTTCCCAGGAACTGGCTTATGCCCGACAACTGGCTATGTACTTGGCCCGGGAACTTACCAATTTTTCCCTTCCTAAGATTGGAGAAAATTTTGGGAATCGAGATCATTCCACGGTGATGTATGCGTGCGACAAAATAAAGGGCCTTATTCAATCCGATTCCGAAACCAAAAGTATCATCAACGTATTAATAACCAATATTAAAAGTGACGAATAACCTGTGGAGGAGTGTGGATAACTCAAAAATTGAAAGAGGAGTTTGTGATAACAACTTAAAAACTGTGATCAAAAAAAGAGGATGGGGATGGCAAAATTGGAGACATATCCGATTTTCCACAGGCTCTACTACTACTAGTTTTAATA
>CAYGHZ010000298.1:0-2364 GCA_964349635.1 uncultured Candidatus Marinamargulisbacteria bacterium | reverse complement strand
TTCGATATATGACCCCCATTTTCGGATGGATGTTTCTATATGTTCAGAAAATTGCGCGGATTTCGGTTAAGGAAGGGCGCTTGCAGGCAAGTGGAATGTCTGTCCAAGAACGATTTGAATTAATGGCGTTGGCCAACGCGGACGCTGTTCACTATTCCACAAAGTTGGAAGGAAATTCGATGAGCCTGGAGCAGGTGACCAGGGTTCTTAAAGGGAAGACTGCGAAGGTAAAAACCGAGCGTGATTTGAACGAGGTGCTCAACTATGCCAAGGCGCGGTCGGTTTTATTTGAGGAAGCCAAAAAGCAAAAGCCGCTGACCGAGCGGTTGATTTTGGATGCCCATGGATTGCTGATGGCCAGGCTTGTGGAAGGAAAGCTGAAGGGGCATTATCGGGAGGCGCAAAATGTTATTCAAAATTCGCGAACCGGTTCCATCGTTTATATGCCGCCCGAGACCGCGGAGGTAAAAAAAATGATGCGGGAGTTGGTTCGCTGGAGCCAAAAGGCGGTTTTGGAGGGCCTGTCTCCGCTGATTGCGGCTCCCATTTTTCATTATCGTTTTGTGACGATCCATCCGTTTCTCGATGGAAATGGGCGTTGCGCGCGATTAGTAACGAACTTTATCCTTCAATCCGGCCAATTTACTATTTCGGAATTTGCGGCAATCGAAAAGCAACATGAACGCAATCGGTCGGACTATTACAAACAGTTGCGGAGCCTTCAGGGCCCGACTTTTTATGATATCCCCAACGACATCGATCTGACCGGATGGATTGAGTATTGGCTGGATTGTGTTGATTTGGCTTACGACGAGGCGTTGCGGCGTTCGGAAGGGCGAAGGGTAGGTCCGTCGGAAAACGATCTGGATGCTCGGTTGCAAAAGGCGTTAGGTTTATTTAAAAAACATGGGCGGTTGAAGGCGTCTGATTATCAAACGTTGATGGGTTTAGGTCGGACGCAGGCGGTCGCGGACCTAAACTACCTGATAACGCGCCAATTGATTGAGCGTATTGGCGGCGGGCGTACACAGTCGTACCAACTTATCCGCGATTGAAAAGAGTTTTGAGATAGGCCTCGAATTCCCACGCCCGAATATGGCTAATGCCGTTTCGGGAGGGGAGTTGGACTTCGTCAAGGGAGACCACGATTTTTTTCCAGTTGTCGCGAACATTTTCCAGACTTCCGTATTCTCGGGCGAGAGTTTTGGTGTCTATCAATGTAAAGGCGACTTGAACATATAGTTTTTCGGATTGTTTTTCGGCGACAAAATCTATTTCGGCGTCTTGGATTCGGCCCACATAGACCGAAAATCCGTTTAGTTTCAACATTAGGAATACATAGTTTTCCAGATTCTTGTTTAATCCGGGATCGAAGCTGCTGATGAAATAGTTTCGGAAACCGAGATCGGTTAAATAGTATTTTTTTTCTCCTTCCAAAATCTTCTTGCCTTTAAGGTCGTAGCGGGATATTCCAAAGGCAAGATAGGCTGCTTCCAGACAGGCGATATAGTGCATCAGCGTCATGGCGTTTGTATTTACCCCAATATTTCGCAATTTATTAACAATGGAAGTAATCGAAAACAGATTTCCGATATTGTCCGACAGAAAGTGAAAGATGGATTCCAAAACCTGCGGATTTTTAACCGAAAACCGCCTTACAACGTCTTTCATAACGATGCTGTCTTTGAGTGCGCTTAGGTACGAGGCCTTGAGTTCTTTGTCTTGGAAATTCAACAGCTCTGGGATACCGGAGTCTTGCAGGTAGTTCATCATGTGCGGACGGTCGCATGGGAGTTGCCGCGAATCGCAATATTCGGTAAACGAAAACGGGAAAATTTCTTTCTCGATATAGCGGCCCGTAAGATAGGTCGCGAGCTCCGAGCTTAACAGCTTGGAATTGGAGCCGGTGATGAAAATATCAAGGTCGTAAGCGGAATCACCCAGGTAAGCCGTCAGAATTTTTTCCCATCCGGCGACCTCCTGAATTTCGTCTAAAAAAAGATAAAATTTCCCCCCCGTGTAATGATGGCTCAGATAGCGTTGAATGAGCTTGTGCAACTGTGGCGCCTTCGTGATCGAATATAAAAATTGGTTTTCAAAATCTAAATAGAGGATGTTCTTAGGCGGAACTTTTTTTTCTTCCAGCAAATACGAAATTAGTTGACGCATTACGTAGGACTTTCCGCTTCGCCTTTGGCCGATTAATACTTTGATAACCCGCGAATTCAGGTGTCTGATGAGGTCGAGCAGGTAGTCCTCTCGCTTAAAACCAGCTCGAGGCTGCTTGTCCCAAAAATTGGATAATCTCAATATTTCGTCAATGGAGAGTCCGTCTTTTTTCATTTTATAAATTCAATTTTATAT
>CAYGHZ010000297.1:1830-2367 GCA_964349635.1 uncultured Candidatus Marinamargulisbacteria bacterium | reverse complement strand
CCCTTGCGCGACCCGACATAAGCATCCTGACCGGTATAAACGAAGCGCATAGAGAACGCTTCGGCAGTATTCTAAACACCATACGCGCCAAGTTCGAAATCGCGCGCTATGCAAAACCCAATGCCGTCGTGATACTGAATGCGGAAGACAAACGGGTACGAAACGAATATAAAAACCAATGTGCAGGCCATACCGTCATTTTTTATGGGGAAAAAGCAGGGAATATATCCCGTTACGGCATTGCGAATATCCGTTTTGAACCGGACGGTCTGCGCCAATCATTTTCCCTTACTAATATTCATGGCGAAGCATACCAACTCTCCACGCCGCTTCTCGGAGAATATGTACCAGGGACTATCATGGGCTCGGTATGCGCCGCTGAAATGCTCGGCATGGCACGCGCTGAAATAACGCACGGAGTAGCAATGATACGCCCCATAACGCATCGTCTCGAGCCGTTTAACGCTGCAAACGGGGTGCTTGTCATAGACGACAGTTATAATGGCAATCCGGACGGCGTACGCGACGCGATCCGCG
>CAYGHZ010000297.1:0-1820 GCA_964349635.1 uncultured Candidatus Marinamargulisbacteria bacterium | reverse complement strand
GAGATGGGAGAAGCAAGCGAAGAGATCCACCAGAATATTGGCAGAGATCTTTCGCTCGTTGTGGACATTGTCATTCTTATACGCAACAGCGCGACCGCGTTCATCGCAAAAGGGCTCATAAGCGCCGGCTTCGATAAGCAGGATATTTTTTGGTTTAACAATGCCATGGAAGCGCATGCAAACCTGCCAAGTATGCTAAAAACAGGCGATATAGTACTATTCCAAAATGACTGGCCGGATAATTATCTCTAGATATCCTACTATATGACTATTGGCGTATTTTTCGGAGGTAAAAACCCCGAACACGACATTTCAATCCTCACCGGCCACTTGATCCTCGCCGGCCTCAAAAAGGCCGGTATTACCGCCCATGCGGTCTATATCGGCAAGGATGGTAGCTGGCACCTTGGCGACGATTTACACGATATCGCAAATTTCAAAAAACAAAGTGATTTTGCTGGGCTCGAAAAATGGCGTATTGATCTTGAATCGTCTCGCGGTACAATGGCCTTCAAACAAAAAGGCCTCTTCGGAAAAACGATTACCATAGATATCGCGTTCCCCGCATTTCACGGCCAAAATGGGGAGGATGGAACAATACAAGGGTTGTTCGAAATAATGGACATTCCCTATGTCGGCTGTGGCGTGGCATCATCCGCGATTGCCATGGACAAGGTCCTTACAAAACAACTCTACGAACAAGTAGGATTCCCCACCACTAAATTCATTTATTTTTATAAGCAGGATTGGGAAGCGAAGAAAGATGACTACGTAATGAAAATAAATACCGGGCTTACATGGCCGCTGTTCGTAAAGCCCGCGCGTTTGGGCTCCTCTATCGGCATTGCAAAAGTGCGGAATGGTAAGGAGCTCTCTTTCGCGCTCGACGTCGCCTTTCACTACGACGAAAAAGTATTAGTGGAAGAAGGCGTACCAAATGTAGCCGACCTCACCTGCGCCGTGATCGGTAACGACGAGCCGCGCGCCTCGCTTGTACAAGAATCGGCATTTACCGAGGACTTTTTTTCGTATGAGGATAAATATATATCAGGCGGCGGCGCCCAACTCGGCAATGCAAAGCAAAGTATCGTTATCCCCGCAGAACTCGACGAGGCGACAACCGCAGCAGTCCAAAATCTCGCAAAGGAAGTATTTTTAAAATTCGAATGTGCAGGCATCGCACGCGTGGATTTCCTCTACGACAAAGAATCGAAAAAACTCTACGTAAACGAAATTAATCCGCTTCCCGGAACGCTCTACCATCACCTGTGGGAAAAAAGCGGCATCCATCTTCCTCACTTGTTAAAAAAACTCATCGCCCTAGCACTCGAAAAGAATAAGAAAAAGAAAGAATTCACTTCAACATTCGCCTCAAATATTCTCGCGCACGCCGACTGGTCGAAAAAGCTTAGCAAAGGAAAATAATCCTATGGATACCATATTATTCGGCGCGGCACTTTTCGTTCTTATCGTTGGCTTTTCTCTCTACTACGTTATGCTCGCGGGGACGCACGGGCTCATCATTATCCATTTTCTCGGCGGCTACGGCGCGGATTTTTTAGGAGAAAAGTACGACGCCCTCGGTATGCTTTTTGCAGGTCTCGTTATACTTACTGTAAACGCCTTACTTGCGGGTATTCTTTATGATCGAAATAGAGTAATGACCCGCTGTATCAGTATAGTAACGCTCCTTATCACGCTCTTGATTGTAATTGCGATATCGTGTATTATTACCGTTAACTAAATAGGACTTACGCAAATGGCATTCGCAATCGTAAAAACTGGCGGCAAGCAATACAAGGTTGCCGTGGGTGAAAAAC
>CAYGHZ010000296.1:0-2390 GCA_964349635.1 uncultured Candidatus Marinamargulisbacteria bacterium | reverse complement strand
CAGTAACATTTGCGCCCAATCCTGCGCGTCCGTCCCGCCAACACCCGCGTTCAAGCTAAAAATGGCGCCACAGTTGTCATATTTCCCGCTCAAAAGCGAGCGGATTTCCAGCGATTTTACTTTTTCTTCCAACGCCGACACGTAAGGCGTAGCTTCTTTTTCGTCGTCCGTTAAATCCAAAAATACCTCGCACTCGTCCCGCTGCGCTTCCAATTTTTCAAAATCTTCCAGCGTATTTTTGAGACGGGTTAAATTGGAAAAAATACCGGCCGCTTTGGCGTTATCCTGCCAAAAACTGTCCTGACTTATTTCCGCTTCGATCTTACGAATGTCTTCCTGAACCTGATCGATCTCAAAGAAACCCCCGTAGGGTCTGAATCTTTTCTTTCAGCCGATCTATTTTTTGTTTAAATTCGTGTAGCATTGGGTTCTTTCCTTTCGACGATCACTGCCTTATTGATCATATCTAGCGTCTCTTCCGCAACACTGGTTAACAACTCCGAAAACATCTCAAATCCTTCGCGCTTATATTCCACTAACGGATCCCGCTGGCCATACGCCCGCAACCCGATCCCCTCGCGCAACACATCCATATTATGCAGATGATCCATCCACTGGCGATCCAATGACATGAGATAAATACGCTTGGTCACCATCTCTTCAAACAGGCCTTCGGGATACTGATTTTTCCTGGCCAAATACTCATTAAATTTATTTTCAACCTCTTCCGGAGGCGTAATTTTTTCGAGCATCTCATGAATACGTTTATCCAAATCGCGTCGCTCTAATATTTGATAGCGAATGCCATAGATCGTCAAACGCTGCCGGTTCATCACATCGTCATACTGCAAAATCTGCTTACGAACGCCAAAGTGATATTGCTCCACTTTTTTCTGCGCGCGCTCAATGGATTTTGATACTAACCCATGCTCAATCGGCGTATCATCAGGCACACCCAGCCGATCCATAATCGCCATAATCCGCTCGGAGCCAAACATGCGCATCAAATCATCTTGCAGCGCCACAAAAAAACGACTGGCTCCGGGATCGCCTTGCCGGCCGCATCGTCCACGCAACTGATTATCAATCCGGCGCGATTCGTGGCGTTCCGTGCCAATCACAAACAAGCCGCCCAATTCCTTAACGCCCTCGCCCAACACAATATCCGTCCCGCGACCCGCCATATTGGTCGCAATCGTCACCGTCTTGCATTGACCCGCCTTGGCAATAATCTCAGCCTCGCGTTCGTGATATTTGGCGTTTAGAACGCTATGGGGAATCCCGTTTCGTTTAAGAAGGCCGGAGAGATATTCCGACACTTCGATGGAAATGGTTCCCACCAACACCGGCTGTTCTTTTTGATGCAGTTCTTTGATTTGCGCCACAACCGCCTTGTATTTTTCTTCTTTCGTCTTATAGACGATATCGGCATAATCTTTTCGAACCAACGTCGCGTTGGTCGGGATCACCACAACATCTAAATTATAAATTTTGATAAATTCGTTGGCTTCCGTTTCCGCGGTACCGGTCATCCCAGCCAATTTGGCAAACATCCTGAAATAATTTTGGAACGTAATACTCGCCAATGTCTGGCTTTCTTCTTTAATATTCAATTTTTCAATCGCTTCAATCGCCTGATGCAATCCGTCGGAATAACGCCGTCCATCCAAAATACGGCCTGTAAATTCATCAACGATGAGCACCTGTCCGTCCTTCACCACATAATCAACGTCGCGTTTAAACAAATACAATGCCTTAAGACATTGAACGGCCATATGTGCTACGTCCATATTTTCCACCGAAAAAATATTGCTGGTGTGCGTATCTTTTTCCAGCTTTTCAATCCCCTCTTCGGTTAACACAATATTTTTGTGTTTTTCATCCGCCGTAAAATGAGTGTCTTTGATCAGGTTTCGCACCACTCGCGCCACCTTGGCATATTTCACGGTCGAATCTTTGACCGGACCCGAAATAATCAGCGGCGTCCGCGCTTCGTCAACCAAGATACTGTCGACTTCGTCCACAATCGCGAAATGCCGGCGAATCTGGCATACCTGCGACAAATCCATCGCTAAATTATCACGCAAATAATCGAACCCAAATTCGTTATTGGTTCCGTACGTGATATCGCAACGATAGGCTTCCAGTCGTTCCTGCGGCGCCATATTTGGCTGAATCAAACCAACACTCAATCCCAAAAATTTATAAATGTTGCCCATCCATTCGCTGTCGCGTTTGGCCAGATAATCGTTGACCGTCACGACATAAACGCCCTTGCCTTCCAGCGCGTTCAAATACGCCGCCAAGGTTGCCACCAAGGTCTTACCCTCGCCCGTTTTCATTTCCGCAATATCGCCGCGATGCAAGACCATCCCGCCAATGAGCTGCAC
>CAYGHZ010000295.1:0-2394 GCA_964349635.1 uncultured Candidatus Marinamargulisbacteria bacterium | reverse complement strand
GACGTATCTTCATTGGTATTATTGTTTAATGAAATTTTTAATGAGGTGGCCCTGCGGATCCCGTGCAGTATATTGACAAGTTTGATTGGAGTTGCGTAAAATAGCCGGCTCTACGGGGCTATAGCTCAGCTGGTAGAGCGCTTGCATGGCATGCAAGAGGTCAGCGGTTCGACCCCGCTTAGCTCCACCATTTAACCATGGCCGAACGCATCGCTCCCGAATCCGTTGAACAAGTAAAGGCCTACTCCGACATCGTTTCGGTGATTTCCGATTATGTCCATCTGAGGCGCAAAGGTCGAAATTATACCGGTTTGTGTCCATTTCATTCCGAAAAAACGCCGTCGTTTGTTGTGAGTCCGGAAAAACGTATTTTCCATTGTTTTGGCTGCCACGAATCGGGTAATCACATTTCGTTTGTGATGAAAATGGATCATGTGTCGTTTTCTGAAGCTATTATTCAGATTGCGGAAAAAGCCGGAATTCAGATCAACTACGTCCAATCCAACAATTCCTCTCAGGACGCGCATTATGAAGAACTGCGCACGAAACTATATACGGCGCGCGAACACTATAAATCTCAACTTACGGTTGGCTCCGACGCCTATAATTATTTGATTCAGCGTGGTTTGACACCCGAAACGATTTCAAACTTTCATTTGGGTTTTGCCGGCGGTGATTCTCGTTTTCGAAATCGCGTGATTTTTCCGGTTCTGGATTATCGAAGTCGCACCGTTGGATTCGCCGGACGGATTTTTTTGCCGGGGGCGGAGGGCGCCAAATATATTAATTCCGAAGATTCGATTCTCTTTAATAAACGTAAATTATTGTATGGCATCGATCAGGCCGAGGTCGCAATTCGCAAAGCCGGTTATGTGTTGGTGATGGAAGGCTATATGGATGTATTGATGGCCCATCAATTTGGATTTAAACATTCGGTCGCAACGATGGGAACAGCACTGACGAGCGATCATGTCATGCGTCTTAAGCGATTTACGTCTACCGTGTATTTGGCGATGGATAGCGACGAAGCCGGACAAAAAGCGGTTGAACGCGGTTATGACGTTCTGCAACAGAACGACATTAAAACGTTCGTGGTCTCGTTTCATCAAAAAGACCCGGCCGATTTTTTATTGGAATCCGGGGCAGATGCATTTTTGAAGACCATTCAGAGCGCCAAAAGCATGGTCGAATTTGCATTTGAACGCGCATTAAAAAAATGGGACGCGACTAAAATTGAAAATGTTTCCGATATCTTAAATTCGATTGTCGGAATTATTCGCATGGAACAGGACCCTATTGTTGTCCGGCATCATGTAAAAACCATCGCTTTGAAGCTAAAAATTGACGAAGAATTAGTGTTGGCGAAAGTCAAGAAGTCTCTGTATAATGTCAAAAATCAGCTTACAATTTCACGTACAAATAAGAAGAATAAATATCAAAAAGCAGAGGAGTCTCTCATCTATTTGATGGCGTCAACTATTAAGGTACGCCACGACGTAAAAAGTCACGGTGGAGTTGATTTGTTTGTTACGACGGAAAACAAAGCGTTGGTTTCGGCGTTAATCGAAACAGAGTTGGTGGACGATCCATTGATCGAACATATGAAAGGGGAGCAATTGCAAAAGACTTTACGCAAGATCTTAATCGAAGGGGAACATCAAGGGAGCCCCAACGACGTCCACAGTTATATTTCCGCGCTGAAATCATTTCATAGAGACCAACGTATTGGGGAAATCAAAGCCGCCGTAAAACAGTTGGAAGAATCGGGCAGCGACGACGCTACCATTCCGCTCCTTCAAGAATTACAGGCGCTAATTACTACTACTCCGTAGGAGGTGGGAAACATGGTGAGCATTCCAACAGAAGAAGAACAGTTAGTCGAAGAATTAGCCAGCGATAATTTTTTTCCGGTTATTGAAGCAGAACAGGAAGTCGATGAAGAAGAAGTTGCCGCCGATTTTTCTCAGCTTGTTCATTTAGAAAAAGTATTAACGGCCAGTTCCGAAATGGGAGCTGATGACGCCGTTAAAATGTATTTAAAAGAAATCGGCAAAGTGAGTTTGTTATCGAAAGACGAAGAATATGATTTATCCAAACGCATGACCGAAGGCGATCTCTTAGCCAAGAATAAACTGGTCGTTTCTAATTTGCGTTTGGTGGTTAGTATCGCAAAAAAATATACCGGTCGCGGGATTTTGTTTTTGGATTTGATTCAAGAAGGCAATATCGGGCTGATTCGCGCCGTTGAAAAATTTGATTACACCAAGGGATACCGGTTTAGCACCTATGCAACGTGGTGGATTCGCCAAGCGATCACACGCGCCATCGCCGACCAAGCTCGGACGATTCGTATTCCGGTGCATATGGTGGAAACGATTAATAAATTGCGAAAAG
>CAYGHZ010000294.1:1177-2396 GCA_964349635.1 uncultured Candidatus Marinamargulisbacteria bacterium | reverse complement strand
AATTGAGGCTAATTTATTATAATTTGCATCTATTGATAGCAATAAATATATTGACAATTTTGAGATCCCGACGCCAAAAAACTTAAAAATCAAGGATCCAAATAGCCTGAATTCTTCTTAGTTTTCGCAGGGGAGGATTGGCTTAAAGCCAACGTTGCTGGGATAGAGCCTGTCCCAGAAGCGGATGGGGTGGCCGATTAAGCGCTAACCGGCTTATTTAGCAGTTCTTTTACCATGCTTCGCAGTACAAAAGCATCGAAGGGTTTTCCGATGACATTGGAAAAATATTTTTCGGCATTTTTTTGGAGCGGAGTGTCTTTGTTGCCGCCCACGTAGGCTGATATGAGGATGGCGGGGATGTGTTTGCCTTTATCGACCACTTCGTCCTTGAATAGCTGCACTCCGTCGTCGCCTTGGATTTGGTAGTCGATCAGAATCAGTTCCGGATCGGCGTGCGTGGCGAAGTAGTCGTGGGCTTGTTTGGGCGTTATGCAACAATCCACGTCGCAGACATCGGACAATATGCGCTGGAGCGACCTGCAGAATAGCTCTTCGTCGTCGATGACGACTACTTTTTGCATGAACTCCACCCCCCTTGGTGTGTTTCTTTGATTCACCAATACCCTTGGGGGGCGGAGTCTAAACATTGGGGCGGGTTAGATTTGAACGGCGGCCGAAAATGTTATGCTTGAATTCTTTATATCCTCATCTTTCGAAGAGGTGCCTACGTGAATGCCGCCTACATTGACTGCAGAGTTAGGCTTGCTAATGTTGCTGACGCCTTGCTGCCAACGGAAATCCAACGTCCACCGATCTGCAGTGTATGCGGTACCTACCACTACGCCATAATCGAGCGATTGGTACAAGGTGTTTGTGTTTCCTTCAACGGAGCTATTTAGAGCCGAAATTTTAAGGTTGGAATTCAGAAGCATCGACACGTAAGGTCCGGCGTAAACTCTGATGGAATCCGAGGTACGAGCTTTGAACAGAATCGGTAATTCGAGATAATCGTTCGAATACCGGGAGGTAAAATTGACCTGATTGATCGATTGGTTGACCTGGGTGCCCTTCTGAATAAAGAGTATTTCGGGATCAAATGAGAGCGACGGAGAAATCGGATAGCTTGTGGTTGCGCCAATGGCCAGACCCATCAAATTTCCCTGGCTTCCGTTTTGAACGGCGGTACCAGCCCCGTTTACGGTTGAAGAACTCAAGCCAA
>CAYGHZ010000294.1:0-1167 GCA_964349635.1 uncultured Candidatus Marinamargulisbacteria bacterium | reverse complement strand
GAAACTGCTCTTCGTTTGCCTCGATCGATGCACTTGCCAATAAAACGATAACGCTAAAAACCGCTAAAAGATTCTTTTTCATTTTTTTTCCTTTTTTGAAATGTGATGGTTAGAAAGTTGTGGTCAGCGCAAGCTGAATTTCGTTTCCCTTGAAATTTAATTCCGGCATAAAAGAAGTTGCCTTTTGTTCAGCTTGAAAACGATCGTAGTCGGTCATCATCCTTTCGACAGGCCCTTTTGCGAAGAAGAGGTCCCAGCAGCCTTTTCCGATCAGCGGCCAACTGGAGGGCGAGCTGCTATTCAAGCTACCCAAAACAATGCCAAAGACTGCAAACCCCTGACGCCACGCCCGTTCGGAGGCGATCACGTTTTGCAGTTTCCGGCCTGCCAACGCCTCTTTTTCAGAGTCGGTCATGCCCGGATTTATTGCATTCTGAAATTCGATGGCATTGCGTTCAAAATTAAATATGTTTGAAATTGTATTAGCTTGGATTGAAAGGCCGGCAATGGCGATTAGCCCGCCTGCGATATAGCTTCCCGACCGGCTGCTTTCCGGCAACGCTAATCCCGATATCGCCACGCTTGCGCCCGTTAGGTATAGGCTGTTGGCGATATTCTTCTTGATTTGGCTTTCCTGAATTCCGATGGTCTCCAGAAGGCTCTGCTTTGTCAGCCCCTTGCTGAAGGTCAATGTTCGATTGGAGGTTCCGACCTGCGCCATTTGATATCGTTCGGCGGTCACTTCCGACGAGGTTTTTAACGGATCGAGGGAATTGAGGGCCGCATACCCAAGGCCGAATGCGGCGCTTCCCAAATTTGAGGGGATCGGATTCTGTGTAAATTGGACGGCGTAGCTTAATGCCGACCATAAATTTCCTTCGACCGCCCACTCTCTATAGTATTTGTCGAGGATGCCTTCCGAAAGCAGGATATTTTCCGGGGATGTTTTGGGCGAGAATGTTAAAACGCCCTCGTTTGCATATAAAAGCGTTCCCGGAAGCGCTACCCCGGCAAATAGGCTTACGGTAAGAATAAGGTGACGCATAACGCTGTTTTTTTTCATTGTGTCTCCTTTTGACCAGCAGGTTTTGTATTTCTTACCTAGTTGTCGGGAGGCATGGCGAAAAAATTTCATAAAAGTTTCTTTTATTAGCATAAGTTATATAT
>CAYGHZ010000293.1:0-2414 GCA_964349635.1 uncultured Candidatus Marinamargulisbacteria bacterium | reverse complement strand
GGCTCTCGATTGGCAAGAAGGTCGAGAATAACGTCGGTGTCTAAAAAGACCTTCTTCATAAATATTTTTCTTCAAGATGTTTTTGATATTCTTTTTTGGCGTCTATACGTTTAGGTATTTTAACCGAGCCTAGTAGCTCTTCCACTATAGGCGGATAGTGTTTTTTTCTGGTTTTGTGAGATAAAAGGCTAAGGAAGTTCTCGACTAACTTGGACAAACTGACGTGATGCTCCGAAGCGTAAAATCTTGCGTCTTCGATGATCCCTCCGTCAAGACTCAGGGTGAGTTTTTTATTCATACGTAAAGAATATATCTAATTTGTACGTATTGGTCAAATTTTTGGGCGGATGATTATTGTTTTTGTTCTTCGGTTTCATCCTCTTGAATTTTGGGCCGGCAATAAATTTTTGGCGGTTTGAAGATGATCGGATCGAACAGAGCGTTAAGCCGGGATAATAGCTCTTGATATGTTGGGGCTGCGTGCCGATTTATCGCAAAAAAATAGGGTTCATGGCCAACCGACTCTATCTCTGCAAAATAGGTTTGGTTCTCTTTGAGGCCGGGCATATCAACAATAAATTCAGAAACTAAACGCCAGACCCTAATTAAAAAGGAATTGCTAAGGAGAACCGCAAGCTTTTGGAATTGCACCCGATCATGAAGAAAAGTGGGTAAAATTTTTCTGGCATCACTAGGAAGGATGAAGTTGCACTTTTTCTCCAGGAGAAAATTTCGAATTTCGAGGTCTGGCGTGTGACCTAACCAGTCCAAGCCCGGACCATCAAAGCTTTTTGCAAACAATTCGGAAGGGGAGAAAAGAAAGGGAATCAAATTTCCATAAAACCCCATGTATGAATGACGAATGTATGAATGACGAACAACCAAGGCATCGACGGCGACGGAAGAAAGCGTCGGAGCCATTTCCCAGGGTCGCGAAAGTGGTTTCACGTATGGCACCAGTATCTTAATTAGATCGGGTTGGGACTGAACCAGCGGCTTAAAGATAGAGTAAAGCGCGTCGTAATAGTTTGTTGGTGTTATGGTTTCTCGTGCATTGAGGTGTTGCAGAAGATAAACCGCCGCAAGGAAATGGCCTTCTCGAATGGCTTTTGATACGGTCGACATGTCAAAGGGGAACCATTCATAATCGCGAATTGTTAAATGGCCATTTTCAATAAGCTGTTCCGCCGCGTCAGGGTCTTCATCCAAGACAATTTTAAATATATCGCCGGGGCATTGTTGAATTAAGGAAGGCAAGAATTGCCGAAAGACTTGCGGATTCTGCTTCCGGTAAACGGCCCAATGAGCAAGGCTTGGAAGCTCATGAGAATCTGCTTTTTCAAACGTTTCCATTACTAGATTATCCGGGATAAGCAAAGGCATATTTCGCAACCGTTCGACGTCCCGATCTTTGATAACGCATTCAATAGCATACAGATATAATCTCCGGCGTATCATCGTCGATTCGGCCATCATCTTCGTCAAAACCGGCAGGACTCTCTCGTTCTGGTGATGTAACGCGATCTGCAGTGGCGCAATAGATCCGTAGGGGTCAGGTCGAAGATCAGATCCTTCAAGGTCAGAGATCGCTCGATAGATATATTTCAACGACTTGAATATATCCTTGGGCAGGGGCCCTTCAACCTTCCAATCTCGCGGAAGCAGATGACGAATTAACGGATCGGATTTTGGGAGATTTTTTTGAAGCCAGTCGAACAAAGGATCCGTCAGTGTTGGAATATTCTTTACTAGTAAATGGTGAAGGATGCATACGGCGATAGCCGTTACCTGGGGTACATCGTCCTTGGGGCTTTCGCTTAACCGCAAAAGCCAACTATCTAATATCGCGACTAAGGGAGAATATTCTTCGTCCTTGTATTCGATCTTTAGTACATTAATCCGTCCAAGAAATTTTGCGACGGCGTCTCGGTTGACCGGCAAGGGATTATGGGTTGAGGGGAGGCAGGTCATAAGGTCGCTCAAGGCGCGTCCCTGCCGGGTAAAGCAGCCTTCTTTCAGTTCAGGCTCGGTTTCGATTAACTTATAAGCGTCGTTAAATTTAAGCATCTCTAAAGACTTGGCGCACCAGTTGATTACCTTAACCGGCGAGATGGAGCATGCGGAAGCGTAACGGGGCGCACTCCAATGATGGCGCCTTAAAAGGACGGAGAGTCCGTCTTGGTAGTGTTGCCTGCCTTCACGCCGAAAAGAGTTGTCTCCAAATTCTTTAGATAGTCTTTCGGCTGCCTTTTCAAATTCGACGTCAAATTTTTTCACGATTTCTTCGTAAATGGTCTTTAGGAAAAGAAATTTGGCGCTGTGAGGGTCGCAGACCCCTATTAATCCTATTCTTACCAGCTCAACGGTAGCATTTATTTGAGCTCGTTCGTCAGCGCCGCATTGTCCTATGTGCC
>CAYGHZ010000292.1:0-2427 GCA_964349635.1 uncultured Candidatus Marinamargulisbacteria bacterium | reverse complement strand
TTTCTGACGTTATTAACTTTTGGTTTATACTCTTTTTAGATGAAATCGTATCGTCATGAACTGTGGTTCGAGGTCCCGAAACGTCGCGGGCTGATAAACATCACGCCGCAACTTGAAGATTGTTTGCGCGACAGTGGCATTCAGGAAGGCCTTCTTTTATGCAATGCCATGCATATCACGGCCAGTGTTTTTATTAATGATGACGAAGGCGGCTTGCACCAGGATTTTGAAACTTGGCTGGAAAAACTAGCCCCGGAAAAACCACATTCGCAGTATCACCACAACGGATTCGAAGACAACGCCGACGCGCATTTAAAGCGATCGATTATGGGGCGCGAAGTAGTCGTAGCCATCACCAACGGCAAATTGGATTTTGGGCCGTGGGAGCAGATTTTTTACGGCGAATTCGACGGCAAACGAAAAAAAAGAGTGCTGGTCAAAATTATCGGTGAGTAACCAGCACACGATTCGGCTAACCCCGAATTGCAACCTGCGGTGTTTTCATTGTTCGCTTTGGAAACAACACGCGCCGATCACACCGCCGACATCCATCCCACAAAAAAAATTCGTTAATTTGGTCGGAGGCGATCCGTTTTGCTATCCCGACCTATTGGCTCTTTTACGAAGTTTGCGCGCGCGGCAAATCAAAATTCGATTTTGGACGAACGGCCTATTTCCCTTGGAAACTTGGGATCAGGTGCTTCCTTTTCTTCATACCGTCTATCTCTATCTCCCTGCGTTTGATAAGGCGACCTACCGGCAAATCACGGGCTTGGACGGATTTGATGCATTTATGGAAATCGCCCAGTATCTCAAATTGCGCAAAAAAAAATTTTTTATCAACGTCCGCGTCCGGCCCGATAACATTGCGATTTTGCCCGAGGTTTATGAGATGGCATTCAAAAATAAATATCGCTTGCTCCTGCATTATCAGCGCGACGCATTTAACAAAGACTCTATCGGGCTAATAAAACGATTTTATGGTGTGCATCGCGTCTCGGTATTGGAAGAACTTGGAAAAGATTCGTTTTATTGCGCAGGCTATTCCACGGCCAGCTTAAGCACGTGGCAAACACTCCGCAATCAGTATTTAGACATTGCAAACGCCCTTAGAAAACGTTTCAATATCTGAAGTGATCACCTTCCAAGACATTATTTTCAAACTGCAAACCTTTTGGGCCAAACAGGGCTGTTTAATTGTGCAGCCCTACGATATCGAAAAAGGCGCAGGCACCATGAGCCCGCACACGTTTTTGCGCGCGTTGGGTCCCACGCCTTGGAACGTGGCCTACGTAGAGCCCTCGCGCCGCCCGACCGACGGACGTTACGCCAAAAACCCGAATCGGCTACAGCATTATTTTCAATTTCAAGTCATTCTTAAGCCGTCGCCCTTGGAAGTTCAGGATCTATATATACAGAGTTTGGAAGCGCTGGGCTTATCCCGCCACGATCACGATATTCGGTTTGTGGAAGACAATTGGGAATCGCCGACGTTGGGCGCCTGGGGCGTGGGGTGGGAAGTATGGCTCAATGGCATGGAGGTAACGCAATTCACCTATTTTCAGCAATGCGGCGGCTTTGATTGCAAGCCGATTTCGGTCGAGATCACCTACGGCCTGGAACGCATCGCCATGTTTTTACAGAAAAAGAAAACGGTCTATGACATTTTATGGAACGATACGGTTACTTACGGCGATATTTATAAACAATCGGAAATCGATCATTGTCATTATAATTTTGAGGTTGCAGATATCGACCATTTACAAACACTTTTTGAGATATCGGAAAAAGAGTGTCAGCTCAACTTGGAAAAGAATTTAGTGTTTCCGGCGTATGAATTTTGTTTGAAGTGTTCGCATTTGTTTAATTTGCTGGATGCGCGCGGCGCGGTGAGCGTCAATGAACGTCCGCGTTACATCGGCCGCGTGCGCGCGCTGGCGCGTGCGTGTGCGCAGGGTTATTTGGAAGTGCGGGAGTCTCTGGGTTTTCCTTTGCTGAAAAGAAAGAATAAAGTCGTCAGTCGACAGTCATGAGTCGTGAGTGAAAAAAGAAGAAACGAAACAGAATCTAGATTCATTAAGCGCCATTGAAAAAACGAACATTTCTTAAAAAACAATTTTGCTTTTACTGAAGACTGACAACTGACGACACACGACAAATAAATGCCAAATTTACTCTTAGAACTCGGAATCGAAGAACTGCCGTCCGATTGCCTGGACGTGGTTTACCGCGAACTTGCGGCCAAGACGACGGACGCGCTGACGAAAAGCCGCATTGCCTTTAAGGCGGTGCGCGCGGAAGCAACGCCGCGCCGCATCGCGCTTTTGATCGAGGGCCTTGAATTGCGCCAGGCCGATCAAACCCTGGAATTCAGCGGCCCTTCGGTTGAAAAAGCGTATGACCCGGCCGGTAAACCCATGCCCGCAC
>CAYGHZ010000291.1:0-2433 GCA_964349635.1 uncultured Candidatus Marinamargulisbacteria bacterium | reverse complement strand
CTCCCAGACTGTCCAGATAGCCCTGCAATACAAATGCGGCTGATTGCGAATCGATGACCATACGGCGCTTTTCGCGACTGACGTCGGCAGCGATCAGATGCCGTTCTACCGCCTTGGTCGAAAACCGTTCGTCGCGGAAGATGATTTTGCATTTGGTTTGATTCGCTAATTCCTCGGCAAACACACGCACATGTTTAGCCTTTTCCGAATCCCCGCCTTCGCGATTTTTCGGCAAGCCGACAATGATCGATTCGACTTCGTATTCAGACACCAATTTTTGGAACGCCTGCCACATTTTTGACCCGTTTTCTACGTACGCCAACGGTTGCGCGGTCCAGTTCATGGGGTCGGAGAGGGCGACTCCGATGCGTTTATCTCCGTAATCTAGGGCTAGGATTCGGCTCACAATATTTTCCTGACTTCCTGTAATGCTTGATCTAATTTTGAAACATCTGCGCCACCGGCTTGCGCATATTCCGGCTTTCCACCCCCGCCGCCGCCCGCCACGGATGTCATACGCTTCACCAACTCATCCGCAGACCGATTAGCCGATTTGGGAACCTTGGCCAAAAAATAGCCCTTCCCTTCAAATTCAGACGCCAGCACGATCAACAGATCCGGATTAAGTTGGGCCAATTTGTCGGAGAGCGTTCTCAGCAGAGACAGCTCATAACCAGAAAATTTCCGACACAACAATTGTTCTGATTTCAATTCTGATATAATTTCCTGCGCTTCTTCTTGCGCACGTTTTTCATTTTCCCTCTGACGCAATTTTTCCTGTTCTTTTAGTTTTGCGCGATTCGCGTCAGCTTCTGCGGCTTCTTTTTCACGGAGTTTTTTAGCATCGGAATGCAGGATCACATTTTCTTGTCCTGCGACCGCCTCAATCCGCCGCGTCCCCGCCGCCACGGCCGATTCGCTCACAATCTTAAAGGCTTCAATAACGCCTGTATTTGTCACGTGAGTTCCGCCGCATAATTCCATCGAAAAGGCGTCGATCTGAACCACGCGGACGATGTCTTCGTATTTTTCGCCAAACAAGGCCATTGCGCCTTTGGCTTTGGCTTCGTCGAGCGGCATGCTTTGGACAATGACTGGGATTTTTGCCTTAATTTTTTCGTTAACGATGGCTTCTACTTTGGCCAATTCATCAGGGGACACGGCTTTGAAATGGGTGAAATCGAAGCGGAGTCTATCTACGTCTACCAAACTTCCCGCCTGGGTGACGTGATTGCCAAGCACCGTACGCAGCGCGGCTTGCAGCAGATGCGTGACGGTGTGATGCCGGGCCATTTTTAGTTTTTGTTCGGGGTCAAAAATAAGCTTGGCTTCTCCGCCTTTGGCTGCCCTGATTTGTTCGGTATGATGCAGGCGCGGCAGATCGGTTTGATCGTAGGTTTGCCGAGGATCTTCCGTCGAACTTACTTCTTCTATTTTTTTGACCGCGCCGCGAGACCGTTCTTTTTGTTTTTGCAGCTCAGCTTCAAACCCCGCTTCGTCGATGGCGATGCCTTTTTCCTTAGCCATCACCCGCGTTAAATCCATCGGAAATCCGTAGGTGTCGTAAAGTTTAAATACGTCGCCGCCGGATAAGGCGGTTTGGTTTTCAGAAATTTTTGTAAATAATTTAATGCCGGAATCGAGTGTGCGAAGAAAACTTTTCTCTTCTTCCTGAATCAGCGATTTTACAAAGTCTTTGCGTTGTTGAATATGCTCAAAATGACCGCCTAATATTTCGACCACGGGATCCACAAGTTTATATAAAACAGGCTCGTTGATGTTTAGCTTGCGCGCGTAGCGAACGGCGCGACGTAAGATACGGCGCACTACATAGCCACGGCCTTCGTTCGAGGGTAGTGCATTATCCGCAATTGCAAACGTCAGCATCCGCACGTGATCCGCCATCACGCGATGCGGCACGTCTTGCTTAATTTTTGTCAGTTCTTCGATACGTTGAATAATCGGAATAAATAAGTCTGTGTCGTAGGCCGAATTTTTTCCTTGAAGCACCGAACATAGTCGTTCCAGGCCGGCGCCCGTATCGACGTGTTTTTTGGGCAATTCATCCAAGCCACGATCGGCTCTACGATTAAATTGAATAAATACCAAGTTCCATAGCTCCGTCATTGTTTCCGGGCTATCTCCGATATGAATTTCCGAACACGGTCCACACGGCCCGGTCTCGCCCATTTCCCAAAAATTATCTTTTGCGCCCAGCCGGATCACATGATCACGGCGAATATCGGTTTTTGATAGCCACAGATCGTGACTTTCATCATCGGATTCAAATACAGTGGCAAAGAGTTTCGCTTTTGGAAGCTTAAAAACTTCGGTAAATAGTTCCCACGCCCACACGATAGATTCTTCTTTGTAATAGTCGCCAAACGACCAATTGCCGAGCATTTCAAACAGGGTCAAATGGGTACCGTCAAA
>CAYGHZ010000290.1:0-2440 GCA_964349635.1 uncultured Candidatus Marinamargulisbacteria bacterium | reverse complement strand
TCCCCAGACTGCTCCTCCCCTCATGCGCCGGGCGCCGGTAAACCAAGAAAAGAAATATGAATACGACCTGGTGATGCGCCTGGGTGGGTTTGATGCGTTGCATAAAGCGATGGAAGATCATTACGACGCTAATCGATCCAATCCGGATTTCATTGAATCCGTATTTACCTTTTATGTAGTGGCCGATGCTTTCTTTCGAGAAGCCAAACGCCAGGAACCCAAACGTTCCGAAGGGGACTTAAAGGCAGAACATAAAAAAGCCATGGAGTTGGCGTTAAAGATGGTTACGGAAAAAAAACAAGTCGACCGCGTTCCGTCAAACAAATCGGATGGGTCAAAAAACAAAAATCAATTTAAAAACCGCCTGGAAACCCCCTTCGAATATTTTAGTCGACACAAATTGGGTCCGCCATCTTAACCGGCGCTCCGCCGAGACGCCGGATCCCAATAAGACAGTAAATTCAAAGAAAATTCGGGCGAAGTGTTTTTGTTGGTTGGGTATAACATTGGGTTGGCGTTGTAAGTATTCTCTATGGAAAGAGAAATCAAGCAAGCTCGTAGCACGCAAATTGATCTGACTGAATAAACATTCGGATACCTTCCAAATTATTGAGAAGAACTCCCCCAATGGCGGCTGTCGAAGTATTACCGCAGCGAATCCAAATGACTTTTGGGGGAAATCCGTTGATAAGGGACATTTCGTAGAAATCAGCGTCCTGTGTCAAGATAGTAAAGCTATTTTTTCTGGCATAAGTCCATATTTCCCAATCATTGGCTTGCTGCAAATTCACGTCGCGAACATGAACAACCTGTTCAAAATGAGGTTGCAAAGCTAAAGCGAGCTTATAGGAAAGATTTTGGTCAAGAAACAGTTTCACTGAGATCGGCGAGTGTATAGCAGGTGATGTTCTCTGTCTGCGGCAAATAACAAGCAAGCCGTAATATCAGCCTTATTTAAATCAGGGAAGTCATTCAATATGTCATCCTGACTCATACCAGACCCGAGCATATTCAAAACGTCATAAACGGTAATGCGCATATTCCGTATACACGGCTTTCCGCTTCGTTTTCCAGGCTCCAACGTAATATAATCATGGTAGTTCAACATCATATTCAATATTCCCATATTTTATTAATTCAAAGCAAGATTATTCATACCTCGGCACCAAAAGCGTCATCCCCTCGATGCGCCTCAACAATTCCCCATTGGGGTCAAAATCCGACCGTTCTTTGCCGGGCTGCAATGTGGTGATGACGGCTTTGCCGATAATTTTTCGGCCCTCCTTGCCGTCGGGGCCCTTGGTGCGAAGGCCCCAGACATTATGAAACGCCAACGCCTTACCGTCCTTCGATCCCACGTATAACATCACGTGTCCTTTCATCCATAAAAACGTCAAAAACGGGATGCCGTTTTGAATAATCATTTTTTCTTTGTCTTCCGGTTTCAAGTCTTTGAGCCGAACAATCAATCCCCGTTTAACCGACCGATAGTCGGAAATCCAATAATTGGAATTGCGCGGTAGCCAAATGCCAAAGGGCACAAACAAGTCTTGGATCATCGACGAGCAGTCGCGATTGTCGTACATGCCGCCCCAGCCATACGGATCGTTCATCATTTTGTTGGCCAGTTCGGCCACGGCGGACGCCGTCAATGGCAACGACTTTGCAACGGCAACCGACTTAGGTAACCGCACGGTTTTAAATACGGCGTTATGATTTTCGTCGGATGCCGCCACTCTGGCCTCAATACCATCGGGCAATTCTTTGATCAGGGGTAGGGTCATGCCGATATGTCCAACAGTGACAAACTGCTTTTGCATATCGGTGATCGATACCTGATCGTCAACCAGCGCGGCATATTTTTCCGTTTCAAAAGCAGCAGGGTCATTCACCCAGGCGATATCGCTTAACGGAAGCCATCCTTGGGCATAGGCTGACGTGACCCAAACCCAAGCGCCATCCGTGGTGGTATGAACTGCAAATAGGGGCGTGTTGGGTGGCAACGTTGAGTTTTGAAGGTTATCAAACGGATACCCTTCACCGGCTTTATTGAAATCGTCAAACGCAGGTTTTTGAGTAGGCAACAGACGCAACGAGGTATTTTTTATCGTAATGGCTTTGCGATTGGTATTGGGGAAGGTCTCAAAACCGGCCAGGTCTTTTAGCGCCAATGCCCAGCCTTTGTCGCGCGGCTGTTTATTTTCGCCGAATCCGGGATTGGCGATATAGCGGGTAAAATAAACCTCGACGCCGGATTTAGCCGGTGGGGTGGGGTTGCGCCAGGGACTAAAAAGAATGCGGTTATAATTGGCTTCCACCTGCTGCTGAACCGTCGCGGGCAGCATGTCTGCTTTGGCGTTTCCGTCTAAATAGGCCAGGGTGTCTTGTTTTAGTGCTTTGAGATCGGCGATGACTTCCGGGTCGGGCACGCAGCCGCAGG
>CAYGHZ010000289.1:0-2452 GCA_964349635.1 uncultured Candidatus Marinamargulisbacteria bacterium | reverse complement strand
CATTTGAAACGTCGATATAGGCCTTAATATTCATATCTACGATTTGATCGCAATTAGCGATTAGCAGCGGAATGGTGTTATTGACTTGAGATACCGCCAACAAAACGCTACAGGCTGCGCCCTCCGTTACTTTTTGAGTCACCACAAATTTCACCGGAAATTCGGATTTGATGTCGCTAAACGCCTTTGCCTCGGACTCCAGGTGACGCGCGTTGACGATCAATAAAAATTCCGCGCCATCAAATCTAAGGTTCTCCAAAACGCGATAAATCATCGGTTTACCCAACACATCAATAAAGGGCTTGGGCTTATCAAATCCGGCCTTGGAAAATCGGCTGCCCAGGCCCGCCATAGGAATCACAATTTGAACGTGTTTATTCATAATTCTTCCTTTACAACATCAAAATTGATTTCCGTTGACGTTAGCTGTTGATACACCTGATTGACCGACCTTGGCCAAATAATATCCGGATGAAAATTGGTCGAATCGGGAAACACTAATTTAAATTGTCTGGCGTGCGTTCGCAACACCCAACGCATTTTTTGGACCGGATTCATCGCATTGTACTGCCTGATCATTTCCATTTGCTTTGAAAAGTTCCTTCGATGATAAAAATTCAGCCATCGGGCCAAACCGCGAACCGCGTAGAATCGCTTCAACTGTCGCTCGATCAGAGACAATTGGTGAACAAGGTCGTTTTTCGTCGTCTGGTATTTTTCAACAAACGACCGGACTCGTTCGCCATTTTTGATATGGTTCAGGCTAAGATAATAGGCGAGGATTTTTTTTCCCCAGTCTTCCGGAAACGCTTCTTGATGAATATGCAAAAACGCGTATCGGGAATCATAATACATCGGATGAGCCGAATTCATGGGCGGAGCCGACGCCGGTTGGCCATCCCAGTGATAATTATTTTCTCCCGACGCGTAATGCAACAGCTCCCTGATGCCCAGGCGCGACAGAGTCAGCACGGGCAAAATTCCATGAATCGACAGTTTATGAGGCAAAAAATCAAATAAATCAAATTCCCACAGACGTGTCTCTTTTGCGCGTTGATTATTGACGATAAAAAACATGTCGTCCATGTCGCCAAGCGGAGCGTCGTGGCAATAAAAACCCAGCCCGCTTCCCCTATAGGCAAAGGCTTTACCGTTTTTGTCCATGTACCGCAAAAGCGGCTCAATCTTTTCAAACGAAAACGGAAAGGCGTCGGCGTGAATATGGATAGTGTGGGTGGCGCCCGACTCTAAGCAGGTACGACATCCGGTTTGAATGCTGTCCAATACTCTTAAAAAAAGGTGCATGCGTTTTTTCTTCGCTTCAAAAGACGGCGAGAAAGGGATCTTATCGATAACATTGACCCGATCCACAGGAACGTCTTTTAACGCCTGCTTGGCGTCCGGATGCGTACTCGTGACGCAAATGAAAAATTGACCTTCCCAGTTGTTCCGAACGATATCGACGATTAACTTAACATCGTCAAACTTGTCATAAACCGAAATTGCGATAGCAAGTTTCAAATTCCTGAACGTCCTCCGGGCTGCCCAACGGATAAAACCGATTTTTTTCGATGTTGACCGTTCCGATTTTCTTTCCCAACAAAATCATCTCGTTATAGGCGGGGCAAACATAATATTGATCGTTGACCGAGGCCTCTTTTTTGATCATTTCGACGCCGGCTCGCACAAACATTTTTCCCTGGCGGAAATAATAAAATCCCGCCGTCGCATGCCGGCTTAGCGGACGCTTTTCGGCGGCCTCGGTCACCATGCCATCGCCATCAAGACGAACAAAGGACCAACGAGGGTGTACCGATTCAAACGTTACGATCCCGCCGTCTAAACCCCGATCGCTAAAATTCTGATAGATGACGTTCACATCGCTATCAATATATTGGTCTGCATTGACAATAATTAAGGGGTTCTCCGAATCGATATGATCGATCGCCAGCAGCGCGCTGCATGCCGCGCCTTTGGTTGGACTTTCCACATAAATTATTTTGGGATTCTCGGTTAAGAGCGAGAGCACCGAACCCAGGTTATATTGCAAGTCCTCTTCTTTGCGAATGATAAAAATAAATTGATGTTCCGTAGTGAAACGCAACGATTCCAATACAATTTGGATCATCGGCTTGCCGTGGATTTCCACCAGCGCCTTCGGGAATGTAAATTCCTTGTCCTTAAACGATTTTCCCGCGCCTGCCAGAGGAACTAATATATTTAACATTGGGCTACCCCCACTTTGCTTTCGAGAGAGGCGATCTGTTGGCGAATCGCGCTTAATGTCACATCGACATGCGAGCGAACCGCCAATAACTGCGCTCCGGCGGCCTGCGCGGATTGAATGCCGTTGTGATTGTCTTCCACCACCAGACATTCCGAAGCCGGGAGTTTTGCCGCTTCGATGGCCTTAAGATAGATATCCGGGTGCGGCTTGGGCCGGGTAATATCT
>CAYGHZ010000288.1:0-2468 GCA_964349635.1 uncultured Candidatus Marinamargulisbacteria bacterium | reverse complement strand
ACCTGGACCACCCGGTCCGAGTCTTCCCGGTAACTCACCTGGATGTTGAGCACATAGGCCGACCAGTCCATGGTCATGTTCGCCAGGGTGGTGATGGTGCCGTTGGGGAACACGTGCACCGTGCCCGCGGAGTCGCGCAAGGCGATCGTGCGGTAGGAAATGGATTCGACCATCCCGCCGGTGCCGTTCACCACGGCCACGTCGCCCACCCGCACCTGATTCTCCAGAATCATAAAGAAGCCGCTGATCAGATCCCGCACGAGATTCTGGGCGCCGAATCCCACCGCGAGGCCGAAGATGCCGGCGCCGGCCAGGATCGGCGCGATGTTGAGCCCGATCTGTTCCAGGGACATCACCAGCACGACGCCCCAGATCAGCGAGAACATGATCGTGCGCACCATGCCCGTCAGGGTGGCGACCCGCTTCCTGGTGGTGCCGCGCACGCGCTCCTTGCCCTCGCCCGCCCGGATCAGCATGGTTTCCAGTTTGGTGAGGGTCAGGCGAATGAGGTGGCCGCTGATCCAGCCCACCAGCACGATCAGGAAGATGCGCACCACCGCCTGGGCCGAATGCACGCTGGCGTCGATCAGCCAGGGAGTCAGCTTCTCAAGAGACCATTGGTTCATGAGATCCTCCGTGCAGGTTCCTCGGTCAGGATGGGGTCGGGAGCGGTTACGCGGCCCAGCCTCATCCCCGTCTCGGCATCGAACAGATGCGGCGGAGTCTCGGCGATCTCCACCACAACCCGGTCTCCGGGTTTCACCCAGAATCCATCCCCCGCCTGTCCGACCAGCGTGAGGCGCTCGGGAGAGGCGTTGGTCTGTTGGGCAGGCCGGGCGTCGCTCACTTCAAAGGTTACCCAGGTCTGGTCGCCGGTCGGCTCGATCAGCCGGACGACGCCGGCGACCGCGCCCTTGTCCAGCGCGGCGGCATGGGCGACGGTCCCGGGTGTGGGGATATGGACCGCCTCCGGCCTCAAGCCCACCGTGACCGCCGTCCCGTCGACCGGGCGTTTGAGCGCGTCGGGAAAGGGAAGCCGGATCGGCCCGGCCACGATCCGGCCCTGTTCGATGCGGGCCTTCAAGAGATTCATGGAGGGATAGCCGAGAAAGCCGGCCACGAACAGGTTGGCCGGGGTATCGTAACAATCCTGCGGCGTGCCGACCTGCTGGAGGCTTCCCCGGTCGAAGACCGCCAGGCGGTCGGCCAGGGTCATCGCCTCGGTCTGGTCATGGGTGACGTGGATCATGGTGATGCCCAGCTCGTCGTGGAGCCGGCGCAACTCGGCCCGCATGCCGGCGCGAAGCTGCGCGTCGAGGTTGGACAGGGGCTCATCCAGCAGAAAGACGCGCGGCTGCCTGATCAAGGCCCGCCCCAGGGCCACCCGCTGCCTCTGGCCTCCGGAGAGCTCGCGCGGCCGCCGGGACAACACGCCGCTCAGGTCCAGCATCCCGGCCACGCGGGTCACCTCTTCGGCGATTGCAGCCTTGGTGAGGCCCAACTTGCGCTGGGCAACGCGGAGCGGAAACGACAGGTTTTCCCCGACCGTCATGTGCGGGTAGAGGGCATAGCTTTGGAACACCAGGGCGATATCCCTGTCTCGAGGCGGCAGGAGGGTGACGTCCTCCCCGTCAAAACAAATCTGTCCGGCCGACGGTTGTTCCAGGCCGGCGATGAGGTTCAACAGCGTGGACTTGCCGCATCCCGAGGGACCCAGCAACACGAACAACTCGCCGCTGCGGATGGTCAGGCTCAGGTCGGCCAGCACGCCGACCGAGCCGAATCGTTTGGAGACATTGCGCAACTGCACTTCCGTCACGAGCCCTCCCCCTCCCGGTCTCGAATTAAAAATTCACAATTAAAAATTGAAAATTGCCTTATCCCTTGACGCTGCCTGCCGTCAGGCCGGCGACCAGATGCCGCTGGAACAGCACGGCCAGCACCATGACCGGCGCCATCACCAGTAACGTGGCTGCGGCCATGTCGCCCCAGGGCACTTCGTGCAAGCCGGGGAAGAGGGCCAGCTCCACCGGCGCCGTCCTGGCTGTGTCGCTCGCCGTGAGCGTCAGGGCGAACATGAATTCATTCCACGAAAAGATGAAGACCAGGAGCGAGGCCACCACGACGCCGGGCAGGGCCGGCGGCGCCATGACCGACCAGAGCGCCCGCAGCGGCGAGCAGCCGTCCACCAGGGCCGCCCGGTAGAGCTCGACCGGCAGCTGGCGGAAGAAACTGGTCAGGATCCAGATGGCCAGCGGCAGGGTGGAGGCCGTATGGGTCAACACCAATGCCGTGAGCGTGTCGCGCAAGCCAAGGGCCTTGACCAGCACGTACAAGGGGCTGATCACGGCGATCGGAGGAAACATCGAACAGGCCAGCACGATACCCAGCAGCGCGCCCTTCCCCGGGACCGGGAGGCGGGCAAGGGCGAAGGCGCAAAGCCCGCCGATGAGGATGGTGGCCACCAC
>CAYGHZ010000287.1:0-2472 GCA_964349635.1 uncultured Candidatus Marinamargulisbacteria bacterium | reverse complement strand
TCGTTGGTTGTGAGTTTGTTGTTTTTGAAAATCTCGACTTTGTTGAGCGTATAAAGAGGAAACCCGATCGTGAACCGCAGCACCGTCACCGGATTTTCTTCTAACGCTTGTTTGATGCTTTTTCCGCCGGTTCCGATGGGCACCATATCCACAACGATATTTTCGCTGCTCTTTCGATTGACTTGGAATTTGTAGTTGTCGGTAACATCTTTTAAATCCAGTTTATTTAAGAATTGGAAGGGAATATCGAAGGCAAATTGTTCCTGTTTACGCTGCTTGACGACATCGCCTCGCGTGACGATGTAATAGCCTTTCTTGTTTTGCACATAGACTGATTTGGGTTTGTCCTTGAGAATTGCGGTGCGTTGATTGGTGTTATCGGCATAAAGGGTGTAATTCAGGGTTGCGGTGCGCTGAGGTGTTTGTTTTCTGAGCGTCACATCGCATTTCATCGTATGGATATGATCCAGGCTATGAAGCATCTTGGTGACGGCTTGGATGGCTTCTCTTGAATCGGATTTCGCCCACACCTGGATTGGAAGTGCAAGCAAGCACAAAATAATTAGAAATTTTTTCATATTCCAAATCCTACACTCACGCGATGGCTATCGCCGATGCCGTCCGTCACGTTGCCACTATAGGCATATTGCACATCGATGGGGCCGGCGTATATTCCGCAGCCGGCGGTCAAGCGATCCTCGTCAAAACCTGCCCGGAATCGGATAAAGTGGAGTGAATATTCGGCGCCGGCATGAAACGCGGCAGCGTATTTCCTATTTAATTTTTGTCGCCCCTCGACGGCAATCATGAGGTTATCCGATAGTATCGTGCTTATCCCAAGCCGCCATTCCGGGATAACATCTTCGACTGTTCCGGTTTGCCACTTTTGATAGTTCACAATATCGCGTACAACGGTGCCCACCACCCATCGCGCCGAGGGCATCCAGACTAGGCCGGGGGTCAACGAAGCCCCATAGCCCTTGCCTCGCTCGATTTTTGAAAACTCTTGATAAAATCCGGTGAGGTTTAAGCCGTAAGATACATTTGTAGCCAACCATCCGGCGTAGGCGATGCCCACGGCATGGGCTTGATAGGCAAAATAGTCGGCGGGTTTGACATCGGTATTTACTGTTGTGGTCGCGTTGGCGGTTACTTTGGGGATCCCGGTTAGGTTGCCGTTAATCCAATAAACACCCCATGCGCTGTCCGGCTTCTCTTTTTCTTTTTTGGATTGAATCATCGACGAAAGGTAATAAATATCCATGTCGGATGCGAGCTTGGCCTGCATTGTGCCGAGCTCAAACGTGCGTCCAAACAGCATACCTGCCGGGTTCCAGTAGACCGCGTTGCTGTCATTGGCAATGGCGGAATAGGCGTTCCCCATTCCCACTGGCCGACCGCCAAGCCCCACGTTGAGGAAGGCAAGGTCTTTGCCTGCTTGCGCAGTTTCTGCCAAGACAGGGCCTATATAAAGGAAGAATAAGGCGGCTAAGGTTACAGCTTTTACCATCTTCTGATGCTTATCCTAGCCTTTTCATAAAAATTTATGCTCATTAAATTTACGTGTCGTTTTCATCCAATTTACTCCTAAAACAAGCCAATGCCGCATTTAGCAAAAAGTTGATATTTCAGATTCGACAGGTCCGTGACATCCAAATTGCCTCCTAAGTCCGCCAAGACAGGCCCCACATGCCATCGGACAAAGGTTTCGGCTAATCCGTCAACGGTAAAATTTGTACCGCCAACCAGCGAAGCGCGATAAGCGGCGTGAAGGGATAAATCGGATTTTATGTTGTAAAGATTTGCGAGAAGGCCGAAGGTAAGATTGGTGTCTGTCTGAGAGACCTTGGTAGTTTTTCCGCCGATGAAAGCGCCAATTTGATTTACGCTGCCGTTTTCATTTAAGTAAGGGCGGAGATAATATTCAAATGCCAGTTCGTTGATATGTTTTGCGGAACCATCGTTGAATAGCTCCCGTCTATTCTCGTAACGCAGCGCCATGCCAATCGCCATGCGCCATCTGAAATTCAAGTAGTTGTCCGTAATGTGGTTTGCGCCGCTATTAAAATTGGAAGACAAGCCATACTGCCACTCTACCGTTCTTGCTAGGTCCAGGTACCTCGAAAGATTTTCTTTGTACCGCTCAATTGAAGGGTCATCCAAAGCAATCCACTGATCTTTTTCGCCGCCCTTATCGGCAGCAACTTTTACCGCGCCGGCCGCAGCGCCAATTCCTAAAATTTTCCCCAAGAAATTATTTTCGGGGTTGATTCTTGATTTTTCATCCTTTTCCGCCTGAGTTTCGGACCAAACCGGCGAACTACTTACAAACGACGCGCAAAAAAGCAAAACTAATAGCAACCGAACTTTCATTTTTCTTTCCTCCTGTTTTTTTATTTAATTTTAAATAATTTTTCGCTCAAACCCTGGTTTACTTTTATGGATTTGTATTCAAGGTCGACATTTATTTCT
>CAYGHZ010000286.1:0-2491 GCA_964349635.1 uncultured Candidatus Marinamargulisbacteria bacterium | reverse complement strand
CATATATATCAATAAAATATATACCCGCTGTTAAAGAAACATAAACATCAAGCTAAAAAACCGTTGGCCGTTTGTTTCTCCCCCTTCTCCCGGGCCGCATCCTCGTCACGAGCTATCGAAGGTCTAGCCGCCGCATCCGGAGTTACAACAATAGCCTCAGTTCTAGGCCGCGTATCGTGCTTGTGTTGCGATGCAACGGCCTTGGTCCACGCCTCCTTCGCTTCTCGAACAGCCATTTTGATACGATGCTCACCCGCCGCTCTTTTAACCACGATTTCTTCTTTGGTGGCGGCGGCTGCCTTTTTTCCGGAGGCTTCAGTTTTCAAATAATGTAAAAATTGAGCCACCCGTCGCATTTGTTCTGCGGTATAGGGGTTTTCATTCAATTCTTCAAAAGCGGGATGCAAAAGGGCGCGGCTCGCGTCGATCCTTAGGGCTGGATTTGGACGGAGCAGGAAATGAATCAAGTTCGCCACCAGATCGTCCTCAGGGGCTTTTTGAGCTTCCAAATGTTCCGCAAACTGCCAGCCAGTATAAATTTGACCGGCCATTCCGTTGAGTGGTTCGTAGAGCTTTCTTTCCGCCTCAGACTTGCATGCCTCGTCTCTTCTCAAAATATCCTGTGGCATCATCTCAAATAAGAGTTCGCAGAGCGTAATCCCGCAAGCAAAAATATCACCCTTCGCAAGCTGCTCATACCGAGGGTGGCCCAACATACCGGTCAATTCCGGTGAAATGTACATAGGGGTGCCGCACAATTCTGCGGTTCCGGAAGGATCTCGATGAATTTCGTCTGCTATCCCAAAATCAATGAATCTAATATTTCCGTCCTCACCAATCAGAATATTTTTGGGCTTAATATCGCGGTGCGCAACGCCGTTGCCATGCAGATAGTCGACAGCTTCAAGGAGTTGGCGCGTCCATTCAAGAATAAGTAGATGAGGGCTTACTCCAAACGCAGCTAAAGCGGCGGCGTTTACCGGCGAGCTGGTCAGCAACGAAGCGCAATTTCCGATCTCCCCAAGGGGGCACAATTCCGTTCCTCGGACCCCGGTTTTAAGGTCTTCTATCACTTTGATGATATAGGGGTGGTTAAATCGGCCAAGCATATCCAAATTATGTTTAATCGCAACCCGATCTCTTGGCGCAAGCGGAGAGCTAATCGCGACTTTTTGGCTTTGTATTACACCTACTCGAACTCGCGCGCCGGCCCCTTTTGCAAAATATTTAGAAGGATTGGATTGTGGCTGACCCGCGATGGCGACCGGCATTCCCGAAATGGAGTTGTGTCGTTTTATATCCGGACGGTTGACCACGTGTGATGGCATCGCCGCAGTGGGCGTTCCGCTAACGTGCGGCCGAACTGAAAGAATCTTTTTTAACATAAAAATACCCCCGGGAATGTAAGGACTTGGCCTCGCTGCTAGTTTATCGATAGGCAATGAAAAAAAATTTCAGCACCAAACATCTCGCTGCAACCATTCTCCAAAAAAATCCGATAACTTTCACAAGGACACTCAAAACTCAGGAAAGCAGGACCTTTTTCATGAAAAAAATAATCGCCGTTGATCGCTGGCTGACGGATGCCGTAGGTCGTGGCTACGTCCTTCCTGAAAATGCCCGACGCTTGCTGCTTGGCAATCCCGACTATTCTCGGCAGCTTCAATCAGGCCGTTTAGGCTATGTAACGGATCGGCATATGGGGACTTTCATAACCTATACCGGGTTTGTAATTCAAGAGAATGGACTCGTCAAAGCACAAGGTTTAGGCGCTACCAATTATAGATTCGGCGCCACCATCCGCGCGGGATGGTTTGAGGACGATAATTTGGCAAACGGGACTGTTACGATTACGAATAGTAATTATACTGATATCCGTGTGGGTCAATTTGATCCGGACGGAATATTAGTAAGCGGCACAGAGCGTTTTCAATGTGTTGGCGATCCACCCATCGTCTGGAGATAAAAGCGTGTTTAAAATTCTAACAATCCCCTAACAAAAAAATTATTTACCCCAAACAATCCGGCGTTACATTTACCACAGATGTCGGCCATCACCTTTGCAATGGCAAGCAGAATGTCAGCGGACAAGCGCGATCTTAACGCAAAAGCCGCCGCCCAGAACCGCATCGTCGTATTGGATCATGCCGGAAAACAGCTCGTCCAATACAGCGCCGTCGAACGGCAAAACGGTTTCAATCGGCTAACCGTCGCCAACAACGCTCTGATCCAATCCAGAAACGTCGAAGATGCTTTGCCCCGAAGTCTTCGCCGATCCGCAACCGAAAAAAAAGAGATTGTTATCGAAAAACCCCGTGGCATCGTTCGCGGAGAGCCGCGGCCTGGATTGGAATTTGGTTCCGTCCGCGTGGTGCTCAATAATCGCGTCGACGGCTTTCGCTTTGGAAAAGTCAACGCCACCTCAATCGCCCGCGTCCCCATCGTTTCAGCAGATTCTATTTTGTTTGTCTGCTCCTATATAGAAGAAGGC
>CAYGHZ010000285.1:0-2493 GCA_964349635.1 uncultured Candidatus Marinamargulisbacteria bacterium | reverse complement strand
CTTCAGGAAGTCGACGCGGGCCGGCCGGGGAACCGCATCGTTTTTGCAGGTTATTTAGGAAAAACCCGTTTGATTGATACTATGGAACTATAATTATGACCGAAGTGAAGTCCAAATATCAGTTATATGACATGGCGAAATTTTTGCTTTCAAAGAAGGGTTTTGCGGTGGATCCGTACGAAGAGATTCCGGCCGGGCTTCAATTTAAGACGTTTGTATTAGGCAATCCGTTTTTGATTCGGATTTTTGAAGAAGAAAACGATGTGAAGCTGGATTTGGCGCATATTAGCGACAAAAGCATGGCGTTTCATATTCAATCCGCTCTTACCGATCCAAAAGCCATCGACGATTACGACGAGTTGATGGAAGATGCGGACGAACCGGTGGCGCCCGCCCAGGCCAAGGTGATCGTTCCCACCGAAATTCCGGACGACGTGATCGGCCTAGATGAAGCCGGGATTGACGATTATTTTGGCCCGATGGTGGTAGCATCGGTGCATGTGAGCAAAGACGTGGCGCCCAAGTTGCTGGAAATGGGTGTAATGATGCCTTCGGAATCGCAGCTGAAACCCTTGGCGCAGGTAATTCAGGCGGAATGCGCGCACGGGATAATTGTTCTCTTTAACTCCACTTATAACGATATCTTTTCTCAAATGCAAAATGTGGGGTTATTGCGTGCGTGGGCACAGGCGAAAGCGCTGGATATCACGCTTAAACAGGTCAATTGTGACGGCGTGTTGGCCTATCATTTTAGCCAGCCTACCTTGGTTTCTAATTCGCTTTTGGCCAAGGGCAAAAAGACGACGCTTTTTATTCGCAGAGACGCGCGAACTCATATCGGCGTGGCGGCTGCCCGCGCTCTGGCTCAGGAAGCTTACGTATCGGGTTTGCGGGACACATCCAAAAAAGTTAACCTGGATTTGCCCGACGGTCAGACTGAAAAAGCGGTAGTCGCCGCGCGAAAATTGGTGGCTGAGCATGGGGAGGCCATCCTGACTCAGATCGCCAAAGTTCACTTTCCGATTACACAGCGGGTGCTGGGCAAGCATGTTTAAATAACATTCGTGTCGGGAATACCTTCTAGTTAGAAGGAGTTCCCCCCAACCGTGACTGCCAAGTTAAGCGCCGCGATAACACTTATCGTGTCTATTGTGCTGTTTGCTCCTGCCTTCATGGAGGCCGCGAGCTTTCGGGAATTTGCCTTGGTGAATGCCTTTGCCAAGGGGCTTGCCATTACGGCGGACAACGCCGGATTGGAAACTCTGTATCGAAACCCTGCCGGGCTTTCCGGCCTTCACGAACTAACTATCGCAAGCTCCTATACCTCTCACCTCGACAACCTTGCCCAGATTAGCACCTTCGCCATAGGCCTCCCGTTAGGTTCCGTCAAAGCGGCATTTAGCGTACCCCTCCGCTTTGTCTCGGATATTCCCGAAACGACCGCCGTCAACGGTCGCGCACTCCAAACCGGCAGCTTTAGCGAAATCAAGGCCAATGCCATTGCGACCCTTTCGGCCAGCCCGCATGAGCGTATTCATGTCGGTATTAACGGCAACTATTATTATGATTTGATCAAAGACAAGACGGGATCAGGCTTTGGCCTCGACGCCGGCGTTTTGTTGGATTTGGGTTATGTCATGGTGGGTGGGTCGGCAGAAAATATTGGCGGCGGCGCCATATCTTGGTCCACCGGGTCGCAGGATGTTCTTTCTCAAATCCTTCATCTGGGCCTAAGTACCGCCATGACGCCAATCGGTCGCGCCTTCGCTGACGTCACATCCCAAAAAGACAAGCCACTGGAATTCAATGTGGGCGCCGACGTCCGACTTTCCGACGCCCTTCACATCGAAGCCGGGATTCAGGACGCGCGAGTAAAGCGTTTTTTTTCAACCGGAGTTCGGTTGATATTGGACGACCTAAAAATCGATTATGCCTTTTCCCAACTGGGGGAGCTGGGCAGCACTCACAAAATCGGCATTCAATATGAATTACATTAGTTTTTTCTTTGCCGCTTTCCTAACGGGCTCGATTTTGGCTGCCGATTACGAGCCGGGACACCTGATTGTTAAGCTAAAGCCGGTGACCGGTATTCGCATTGCTTCCGGACGGGATTTTAATAGCTTTATATTGGAACAGGGGGCAAAAACTGTCACGCCGATTCGCTGGCCGGGAACCGGATTTCGCGCACAGTCGGCTGCCCCAACCTACCTACTTCAGTTCGAAAAAACGGCTGACATGGAAAATGTGGCGACCCGATTTCGAGGAAACCCGGACGTCGAGTACGCGGAGCCTAATTATCTGGTTCACGCTTTTGAAGCAAATAGCGATACGGAATATTCCAAGCAAACCTATTTAACCGATACGCCGCTCAAATCGATCATCTATCTTCCGGTCAATGAAGAAATTCTGGTGGCGGTGGTGGATTCCGGCATTGATTATAACCATGAAGACTTGCAAAACGGTTTTCATATCAACCCCAAAGAAACCATTAAC
>CAYGHZ010000284.1:2094-2516 GCA_964349635.1 uncultured Candidatus Marinamargulisbacteria bacterium | reverse complement strand
TGCGATCCGTCGGAGCTGTAGAAGCTGCAGCGCCGGCTCCGCGCTCCCAATCGTTAGAAGAAAAACCATTGCAGCAAATCAGCGATTCGGAATTTGATTTTGGATCCGAGGAGATTCCTTTTTAATTTATGTATAACAAAGTCTTTTTAATTGGCCGATTGGTTCGTGATCCGGAAACCCGGGTGACGTTATCAGGCATTACGATCAGCCGATTTACAGTGGCGGTTGACCGCATTCGAAAAAAAGAAGGTCAGGAAGGCGTTACCGATTTTCTTCGCGTGACCACCTGGCGGCGTTTGGCGGAAATTTGCGGCGAGTATTTAAAAAAGGGAAAGCTTGTGGCGGTCGAAGGTCGTTTGCAAGTGGATTCCTATGAAAAAGACGGCGAAAAAAGAACATCCGTCGACATCGTGGCGGATAAC
>CAYGHZ010000284.1:0-2084 GCA_964349635.1 uncultured Candidatus Marinamargulisbacteria bacterium | reverse complement strand
CGTTCAAATGCTGGATCGCATCGAGCAACCCAGCGCTAAAATTCCAACGGAGGTATAACTAAAATGGGAGAAAGAGACAATCGGGATCGCGATAGAGATTCCAGAGATACACGAGAGTCATCGGACAAGGGCGGACAGAAAGTTCACATTAAGCGCCGGGTAAAACGTCGTAGGGTCTGCGTTTACTGCGCGGATAAAATACATGAGCTGGATCATAAAAACGTCGATCGTTTCCGCCGCTTTATTTCCGACCGCGGTAAAATTAACCCGCGGCGAAATTCTGGTCTTTGCGCCAAGCATCAGCGCATGGCGGCAGAGGCAATCAAGAGAGCGCGGTACATCGGTATTATCCCGCACACTACGGATTAGGAGCTTGAGACCATGGCACGAGATATTGAAATCATCTTAACGAAAGACACTAAAAACGTAGGGAAATTCGGTCAAAAGAAACGCGTAAAACGCGGCTTTGCAAAGAATTTCTTGCTGCCCCAAGGGCTGGCGATGGTAGTCACCGATTCCAGTGTGGCGCAGTTTGCCCAATTAGAAAAAATCGAAGCCAAGCGCATGGCGAAAGTACGAGCGGCGGCGGAAGAAGTAAAAAAATCATTGGATGGCAAAAAAATCGTTCTCACATCCAAGGCGCACCAGGGTGGCAAGTTATATGGTTCGATTACGCCAACCAAGGTAGCGGATGCGTTGAAAAAAGAATATTCGGTTCAGGTTGCAAAAGAAGCGATCGCGATGCCGGATCACTATAAAGAAGTGGGCCAACATGAGATCGAAATTGATCTGGGCGCCGATGTGAAATGCAAGATTAAATTGGAAATCAAAGCGTCTCCAGAGAGTGACGAAAAACCAAAGAAATCGGCTTCCTGAAGCCCCCGGAATCTACAAGTTTTTCGACGCGGCGGGTCGGCTGCTCTATGTTGGGAAAGCAAAAAACCTAAAAAAGCGGGTCAATAGCTACTTCACCAAACATCACGCCGACCTTAAAACGCCCATTTTAGTCTCCCAAATTGAAACGATTGACGTGATGCTGACGCAATCGGAGCAAGAAGCGCTGATTTTGGAAGATCAGATCGTTAAGACCTATCAGCCCAAGTACAACATCGCCCTGAAAGACGATAAGAGTTACCCCTTCATTAAAATTCCGATTAACGATCCAAACCCAAAATTTCTGGTGGTACGCGAGCGAAACCGGGACGGCGCGTTGTACTTTGGACCGTACCCGCATCTGGGCTCGTCACGCTGGGTTCAGCGAATGCTGTACGATCTCTTTCCCATTCGGGATTGGCTCAGGCCCAAGGTCACCGATGAAGAGAATAAAGAGCTTATTCAGGAAGCCGTTTTATTTTTGTCCGGAAAAGACAAACAATTGATCAAAACCCTTAAAGCGCAAATGAAGCTGTATTCCGGCCAGAAACAATTTGAAAAGGCCGCCATTATCCGAGACCGGATTCAAAAATTGGCTATCATGTCGCAGCAACAGGCGGTGCAATTTAAAGATCGGGGGCGAACCCAGGTCTGGGCCGTCGCTCAAAACGACGTCTATCTCTACGGCGTGGTTCAAACGTTTGTCGACGGGCGCTTGTTAAATCAAAATGGAGTATATCTTGAAAAAAATATGGGCATTAGCGAAGCAGACTTTTTGATTCAGTCCCTCGCTCGCCATGGCGATATGTCGGACAAAATCATCTGCCCTCCAAAATTCCAAAAAGAACTGTCCAGCCTTAAATTAAAAATCACATTCGCCAAAAAAGGCGTCAAAGCGCAGCTTCTGGCCGGCGCAGAAAAAAACGCCAAATGGTCACTCTCCCGCCTAGAAACAAAACCCCTCTACGATCCCGTATCAATCCAAAGGCGGCTGAGCTTGTCGAAGCCGCCGATCCACATTGCAGGCATCGACATCTCGCATCTCCAAGGCACCAATATCGTCGGCTCCGCCGTCTTTTTTTCAAACGGCAAGCCCAACAAATCCCAATATCGAAAATTTATAATCCGAGGGCTTAGCGGAAAAAGCAACGATCCGGCGGCTATTTACGAGGTAGTATCGCGCCGCCTAAAGCACGAGCCCCTGCCGGATC
>CAYGHZ010000283.1:0-2539 GCA_964349635.1 uncultured Candidatus Marinamargulisbacteria bacterium | reverse complement strand
GAATAGACCAATACTTCTCCATTGCCTTCAATTGGTTTGAACCCTTTATTTTTTTTCAGGTAAAAAAGGAGATATTTTACTTTTTTGATCGGTTTGGAAATCTTTACCCCTTGGAGCTTTTGCTTTAGGGCGTCCAGGTTCAGTTTTTGGGAATTTAGTTTGCATTCGCCGACATAGAGCGTTTGGCTTTTTTCTTCGTAGGCGACAATATCAATTTCGTGGGGCGCGCGGTCCCAAAAAGAACCGATCTCGTCGAATTTAAAATCTAGTCGGCCTCTTTTTTGAAGTTCTGTTAGGCATTGTTTGATCAATTCTTCAAACACAAAGCCCAGGTAACTTGGGAAATCGTCCATAATTTTTTTGACGATTTCATCGGTATTCTGAATTTCAATTAGTGAGCGATAGCGATGGACATAGCGAAACCAAAATTTTAAAAAAGGATCTCGAATATAGTACCGACCCAGTCGTTGTTTTGGCTTGGAAAATGGGGTGCGCTTTTCGAGAAGGTCATAGGCATTGACCAGTTCGTCCAAATATTTTCCAATACTGTTTTTATCAATTCCGCAAATATCCGCAATTTTGATGGGTTCCGCGTTTCCTCGGGCAATCGCCTCGAGAATGGAAAAGTAAAGGGGGTGCGATTTCCCAAATTCTTGGATGATAAGGTCTTTGCCTTCCGAATTTAAAATGCCGTTAGAATCGATAACCAGTTTTGTTAAGATTTCTTACACCGGCTTGTCAAAAAGCGCGTTACTTGAAAGCAGGTCGTAATATCGGGCAACGCCACCAAAAATAGCAAAAAAATGTAAGAGTCGGCCTGAGTCCATTTGATGATGGGCGCGGCAAATTTTAGCTAGGGTTCGGATGTCGAATGGGGAGACGAGCATTTTCTTTGTTAGGCGGCCAAAGAGAGGTTCTTTTTGAGATTCAAACAGGTTTTTCATCATGCTTTGTATGGAGCCAATGGCAACAAGAGAACCTTTACATGAGGCGTTTTGTTTGTCCCAATGCTTTTGGAGCATTGAAAAAAATGCAGGATTTACCTGCTGAAAATTTTGAAATTCGTCGAATACGATCCAAAGAGATCGGTCTTTAAAGAGGGTAAATAGTAGGCTTAAAAAGTGCTCCAATGTTCTAACGTGAACACTTTCAAGCAGGGGTATTTTTGAACGCAGGATATCGAAAAACTCATCCACAAGGATCTCTTCTTTTTTGCGAGAGACAAAGAAATATAGGCTATTGGGATTTTTTGCTAAGAAATGTTGAATCAGGGCGGTTTTTCCGACTCGGCGACGTCCGGTTATCCGTAAGAACTGCAGCCGACTTTTAGCTAAAACGGCGATTTCTTTTAGCTCTTTGATTTCTTTTTCTCTGCCGTAAAATTCCATCGAAATAATTGTAACGTACGAAATCGTAAGTTACAACTTCGTAAGTTACTTTGGATTGACCACCATGCACCAGTTGTGAATATCAGGCAGCCGACCGGACTGTATGCCCGTAAGGTCGTCATATAACAAGCGGGTCACCGGCCCGGGTTGAGTCGGGTCACCAAAGGTTACCAAGGGATTGCCCAGAGAGTCGATTAATCGAGAAACGGGAACCACGGACGCTGCGGTGCCTGTGCCAAACATTTCTGAAAATTGGCCGCTTAATACCTCGTTTTGATGAACTGACCGAACGTCGACCTTGAGGGTGCGATCAAGGGCCAATTGCATAATTGATTTGCGTGTGATTCCGGGAAGAATGGATGTCGAGTCCGGAACAACCAACGTTTTCTTGTCATTGGAGACAAGGATGACGTTGGTGGCGCCTGCTTCGTTAATGTGGCCGTCGGGACTGGTATAAAGAGCTTCGGCGGCCCCAAAAGATTTGGCAAGCCTGGCGAAAATCATCCCCGGAGCGTAATTTCCGGCGGCTTTAATTCGGCCAGGACTTAACGGGCCGGGGACTGCTCGGAAATTGTCCTGTACCAACATAAGACTCACGGGGCTAAACCCGCCCTTAAAATAATTGCCGACGGGAGAGCAGAAAATTTGGAAAGAATATTCATGAGCCGGAGCGACTCCAAGAATCGGGCCGCTGCCAAATAAAAAGGGACGGATATACAAAACGCCGTCTCCGGGCGGAGGTACGGAATCGATGTTGGCTTTGACTACATCATGAACTGCGGATACGAACATATCCCGAGGAACGGGCGGCATCAAAAGGCGCTCGGCTCCGTCGGCCATGCGGGCTGCGTTTTCGATGGGGCGGAAAATGCGAACCTTCCTGTCGACTCCGCCAACTCCTTTCATTCCTTCGAAAGCGGCTTGGCCGTAGTGGAACACTTGGGCACCGGGGTCGATTAAGAATTTTTCGTAGGGAACGATGCCATCCACTTTCCAATCAACCTTAATTGGGCCGTTACCGGTAGATAATGTCGCAGTTGCGCGAAACATGTGTGGGGCGGGATTAAGACTAAATGTTTTTGCGGGCGGCGTTGCGCTTGCGGTCGACATGCGTCGTGCTATTACAGGTGCTAAACGGGAGAGAGATCGAC
>CAYGHZ010000282.1:0-2545 GCA_964349635.1 uncultured Candidatus Marinamargulisbacteria bacterium | reverse complement strand
TCTAAACCAAGATCATCTGTTCGACCCCGATCTCGACCTCAACTGGGATAAGGGCCCCAGCGAAAACTTACCCCATATTCGTTATGAATTTTTGTTAGACGAAAATGAGAAAGAGGAAATCCAGAAGATACTCGATCGGAAAACAAATGCAGAGCAAATGGAGTCAAGATATAAGCGCGCACGTCAGTCCTTTGAAGAATCAGATATGATAGAAAAAAATAATGAGGTAGAGCTTCAGAGTATTGAAGAAGAGCTTAAAAAACATGAAACGTTAGCTAATGCAAAACCAGCTTCCGCTCCAATTTCGTCCGAAAATACAGATATTATAGTGAGTCAAGCCATAGATACGGCAAAAGTTACTATGTTGCTGCAACAAAAAGCTCAATTGGAGAAGCGTCTTACGAAATCAGCTGAGGTACGCAATGATAGATTCAGTGAACTTCTTGAAGCGGCTGCCTATTATATCGAAGCATCTCATTTAACAACGAGCGATAAATTTAGTGACGCTTTGTCTTCTGGTCTAGCAGCGATGCAGAATCAGCCTGCTGATGCCACGAAGGTAATTCAGGAGTTGACAAAAAAACTTGATGAAGCGAAGCAACAATTAACAAAATATCAGGCTGCGAATGATGCAGCAAACACTCAGATAATACAGGCCGAAATTCAGGATTTGGAGAAAAATTCAGAACATGCAGCGGAAAATTTAAAAATTATCCAGCAGACTGCCGAGTTTTGGAGAAAAGTCGCTGAATTCGTCAAGACGGATCAATTTAAAAAGGGAGCTAGGCCAAGATTAAGTAAAGATATACGTAAGACCGCGCCAGCAGCGATAATTGCCGAGAGAATCGGGGCGAAGGTAAAGTCATCATATGACGAAACGTTTAATAGTAAAAAATCAGATGAGAAGATTGGAGTGGCTAAATGGTCTCGTGCCGTGGGTATGAAAGTGGCTAATCTCGACAACGAAATTTCTCCTGTAGGCATCGCGAGAGAGTATTCTCTTTTACTTTTTGATATTGCTGGATCTGCATTGGAGAAATCATCTGATTTAAAAAGAGTGGAAGAGCTAGCAGGGTGGATTGCCAAGAATCTTGATTTACCGCTACAAGTGCTGAAGGAAGAAAAAATATTATAATAATGCCTTGGGCCAACATGGCGGCGGGGCTCACACGCAACTATTCGCGCATGTTGAACAAACAGCTCGTCGTCGTTCTTTTGGCTGGATTGCGGAGGAACCCATGGCCGGAGATATGGCAGTAGCCGAGGCGGAAGCAGTAGCCACAGCAGATGAATTAGCCGCGCTCTCGCAACTGTTGGCTTGGGCAGATGATCCTGCCACCCGGATCGCTTTGCCTCGCGATCCACAGCTTGTTAAGCCGCTGTCCGAGAACTCACCTTTCCGAGCTATCCTAGTGAAGCAATGTGAACAGAGCCTGGATATTGCGCGCCGTTTGATCGGGTCAAGAGACCCCGACATGCGGCTGGCGGCCGCGGTGCTTTTCGATCCGATCATTGCTGTCGGAAAACAGGAGGAGTTGGAGAATATCTGTTACAACTCTGAAAATGGGCGAAAAATATGGGAGGCTTTTAAGCTAGCTGCGACACTATTCAAGAAATATGAGAACGCGAAGCGGAAGTCCCGCTCCAAAGCAGATGGTGAGCGGTCGCGCTCGGATAAGGCGGGTAATCTCGTCACGGTCATTGTTCACGGGACCTTTGCCGCTAACGAAGACTGGTGGCGAGAAATACCCGGGCAGAATAATTTTTGGACCTACATCAACAGCATTACCCATGACTGCGTCAGGCAAGGTCAGGAAATTACGTGGAGTGGTGGACATGTAGACTTACCGAGACAGCAGGGCTCCTACAGGTTCCTTGACTGGTGGTGGGAGCAAGGCAAACCGAGGTTGCGTATTATTGCCCATAGCCATGGCGCGAACGTGGTTTGGCATGCGGCCACGCTGGAGCCGACGCTCAAGATCAAAACCTTCATTTCTCTGGGCGCGCCCATTTGCATAGACTATCCGCTGCGGTTGACTCAAATTGAGAACATCAGGAATGTGTATTCTAATAACGACTGGGTTCAGGAGGCAGGTGCGTGGGTGACCGGTCGGCGGGGTGAAGGCCGTACCTTGCCGGATTCGACGCAAGTTACCAATTATCACGTTCCCAATCGGAGTCCTAATGTCCGGGGTATGCGTCCCGTGAAACATTCTGATCTGCATGACCCGGACGTCTGGCGCAATAACAAATTGGCTGCGCTCCTAAGTTGAATTGTTTATATTTGATCTTGCCGAAGCTAGTGACCGAATTTAGTGACAGAGTACAAATAACGAAAATTATAAACTGTCACCCTTTTCCGATGGACTGTCGCGTGAACGCCCCCCACCTCACCCCCCCAAGGGGGGAGAGAGTGTTTCGATCAATCGGGACGAGCCCTACAACAAGCCCATCGACTTGAAGCTCGCGGTGCCGTGTTTTGAGACAATCAGTCCATCGTCAACGCGGCGATGTCGCGCCGCCAGCGCACCATGCGCACGATCTC
>CAYGHZ010000281.1:924-2565 GCA_964349635.1 uncultured Candidatus Marinamargulisbacteria bacterium | reverse complement strand
TCGTCAGGTCGCATACCGCAATATCTACCACCTGTTCTTCCATCACCTTTAACGCTTGGTCACCCCCTTGAGCGAACAATAGGCGAAAAGGCTGCTTAGCCAGCGCGCGCGCAAGCGTCCTTAAGACGATGGGCTCATCGTCTACAAAAAGAACCGAAACGGTTTTTGTGGTCTGATCCAAGCGTATTCACCTTCAAAATTGGGATTAGGTGAATACTATGCCCGGAATTCGCAATAATTAAACCTGATTCAATATTTTTACAATTTGATCATGGAATTTGCCGTTGCTTGTGACGATGCTTGGCGTATAGATCGTGTCTTCTCCGTAGGCGTTGGTCATGCGACCGCCGGCTTCCTCGATAATGACCTTCATCGGCGCCATATCCCAGACGTTGAGGTTAAAATCTACCGCAAACTCGCCGCAACCCATTGCGACCAGCATGTGGCAATAATAGTCGCCCACGCCGCGTTGACGCTTGGTGGCCTGCAAGACGGGTAAAAAACCCGGACACGCGCCCTTGGCTTCCGATCCATAAATGCTGCTGTGGAACGCGACCGACGCGCTAATATCCGATAGATCGCTGACGTGAATTTTAGTTCCGTTATAAAAACACCCTTCCCCGGCTGACGCCCACCAACGTTCCTTGGTGGCCGGAGCCGACACCGTGCCCGCCACTATTTTTCCATTTTCTTCGATGGCCAAAAGCGACGCGAAAAACGGCAATCCTCGAATAAAGTTTTGGGTACCGTCGATCGGATCGATGATTAATTTAAGCGGCGCATCCGGCGGACATTGACCATGTTCTTCCCCCATAATGGGCAGCCCTGGGTAAAACTGCTGCGCCATCTCACGGATTTTGGATTCGCATTCCAAATCGGCCTGTGTGACCGGCGTATTATTGGATTTTTGCTGGATTTTGAAACGAGAGGTTTGGAAATAGTGGCGCGCGATATCGTCGGCTTGATCGGCGCAACTTTTTAAAAAATCGAGCCATTGAACTGTTGATATTGTTTGCATAAGCGCCTCCATAGTAATATACCCGCTATAGATAGCTCAAGCCGAGGTGGCGGAACTGGTAGACGCGCTGGTCTCAAACACCAGTGAGGGCAACTTCATGTCGGTTCGACTCCGACCCTCGGTACCACCCCCCATATGACACTTTATTTCCGAATTTTATCGTATCTTAAGCCCTACATCCCCGCGCTATTGCTGTCTGTCTTATTTACGTTGCTTTTCACCGCAGCAAACATTTTTTTTGTCCCGCTTAGCAAGGATATTATGTCAGCCATCGCCAACAAAAATTTGGGGCATTTTAATAACCAGATTTTTAATGCGATCGGTCTTTATGCCATTCGACTCTTTGCCCATTACAGCCAATATTATTTGATGACGCGGGTGTCGGCGCAGATTACCATCGATTTGCGAATGGGGTTATATAAGAAGCTGCAACAATTTTCGCTGGATTTTTATAGCGAGTCAAAATTGGGCGATATTTTGACGCGGCTGTTTTCGGATGTGGACAAGGTGCAACAAATGATTATGGCAACCTTTTGGGAAGTGTTGCCGCAAACCTGCACCCTTATTGGAATTACGATTTATCTGCTTTATTTAAACTGGAAGCTTACGCTGCTAACATTTAT
>CAYGHZ010000281.1:0-914 GCA_964349635.1 uncultured Candidatus Marinamargulisbacteria bacterium | reverse complement strand
TTGCGCTTCCGGTTTTTGTCGGCGTCATTATGTATTTAGCCCAGATTTTGAAGAAAGTCAGCCGCTCGTTGCAGAAAAAAGCGGCGGATATTACCCACATCGCTCAAGAGACGTTATCCAATGTGCAATTTGTTCAAGCGTACACAATGGAGCAGCGGGAAATTCATCGGTTCCATCGCGAAAACGTCCGGAACTTTAAGGCTCAAATGAAGGGTGTTGGGGCATCGGTTCGGATTGAACCGTTTGTAACGTTTCTTCAATTTTTGGTAATTGCGTTGGTGATTTGGTACGGTGGTTATGCCATTGCGAAAGGGGACATGACCGGCCCATCGCTCACCGCTTTTTTTACCGGATTGTTTTTGTTGATTGACCCGATTTTGGCGCTTTCGAAAGTGTATACCCATTTGCAACAAGCAATGGTTTCGGGTGAACGGATTTTTGCGTTATTGGATCGACCGTTAACCGTACAAAATGATTCCAACGCCGTGGCGACTCGGTTGACCGGAAACGTGCGATTTAAAGACGTCTATTTTTCCTACGCCAACGGCGCCGAGGTGTTGAAGGGCATCACGTTGGACGTGAATGAAGGCGAGATGGTGGCCCTGGTGGGTCATTCGGGCGCAGGTAAAAGTACCATGGTAAATCTGGTTCCCCGGTTTTTTGATCCGCTTCGCGGTTCGATTTTTATGGACGGCGTCGATTTAAAAACGATGGATCTTCATTCGTTGCGTTCGCAGATCGCCATCGTTCCCCAAGATGATGTCATTTTTAGAGGCACGATTTTAGAAAATATTCGTTATGGGCGGCGCGAGGCCACCGAATCCGAGGTAATAGAGGCGGCAAAAAAAGCCAATGCTTGGGAATTTATCGAGGCTAATAAAAATGGATTACGCGCACGGGTTGGAGAACGGGGC
>CAYGHZ010000280.1:0-2569 GCA_964349635.1 uncultured Candidatus Marinamargulisbacteria bacterium | reverse complement strand
AGCGGCGACGGTGTCTGATGATGTTTTTTCCCCGGCGATTACTTCGACCAACGGCATACGGTTGACCGGACTAAAAAAATGCATCCCCACAAACCGTTCCGGATGTTTTAAGTCCTTGGCCATTTCCGTGATCGACAACGCCGATGTGTTTGTCGCAACAATACAATCCGGTCGCACCGCTGATTCGAGTTCGGAAAACACTTTCTTTTTAATTGAAATATCTTCCACTACCGCTTCGATGACGATATCCGCATTTTCAAACCCTGAATAATTTGTGGTTCCGGAAATGCGCTGCATCAGCAGAGACACCTGATGATCGGACATTCTTTTTTTCCGGCCAATCTGAGCATAGATTTTTGCCGCCGCTTCATAGGCCTTGCGAATGGCTTCCCATTGAATGTCTTTAACCCGCACCGGTGTCCCACGATAGCTCAGCAGCCAGCTTATGCCGCCACCCATCAATCCGGCGCCTAGTACGCCCGCTCTTGAAATGGATTTGGGTAAGCCGGGTTGTTTTTTCAGTGCTTCCTGATTAAAAAAGAGCTGCGTTAAATTTTTAGATACGCGTGTTGTGACCAACTTTCCAAACACCTCGGCCTCTTTTTTATACCCATTTCCGATCGCGTCCAACGCGGCTAAAGGCGCCGGATAATGACCCTTGGTTTCGCGCATCACTGCGGGTCTGGCCATCATCACTGCCAGAGGACGCAACCACAGATTTTTTTTGGCAGGTACTCGGCTTGGTTTTCGAGCAAACTGCGCTACTTTTTCGTCAAAAAACGCCTGATTAAATATGGCGTTCGCTAACCCTAATTTATAGGCTTTTAGCCCATCTACCGATTTGCCGGTCAAAATTAACGGCAGGCTTTTTTGAAGACCGATTAATTTTGGCAATCGTTGGGTTCCGCCAAACCCCGGAATAATTCCCAAGGTAACTTCCGGTAAGCCCAACTGGGTTTTTGGATTATCGGAAACCACGCGATAGGTGCAGGCCAGCGCCAATTCCAAGCCGCCGCCCAAACACGCCCCGTCGATCGCTGCAATGGTGGGGAACGGTAGATTTTCCAGCTTTTCCAAGATGGCATGGCCGGCCCGGGACTTGGCCTCACCTTCTTTAGGGTCGGTAATGCCCTGGATTTCGGAAATATCGGCGCCGGCAACAAATACGTCTTTTTTTGCGCTCTTAATGATCAGCGCCCGGACATCCGGCGGAGCATCGAGGAACCGCGACAATTCTTCCATGACCGGACTGGTCAGCATATTCACTTTTTTATCCGGAAAGTCGAATGTCAGGATGCCGATGGAGTCGATTTTTGAAAATGAAAATGCAGCCAAAGGGGTTTCCTCTTTTCTTTTAATAGTCTAACAGAAAATCAATAATGTTTCGGTGCTTAACGCCTTCCACATTTCCCTGCGCATGAGGATCCATCGATAAGACCGTCTTTTCGTAATTGTCCTTTATTTGCAGCAAATTTCCAAACTCTCGGTCTTTTGTTTTTTCATCATTGATTAGATACGCCACCTGATAATAACTTTTCTTACCTTGTTTCTCACAAACAAAATCGATTTCAAGATCGTTAATTTTCCCTACATACACCTTGTGACCCGAACCTCGCAAATGCGTGTAAACAACGTTCTCCAATTGCCGCCAAACGTCTGCGGGATTGTACCCAATCAACGCATGCCGAAGTCCTAAATCCGTAAAATAATATTTATCTCCAACCTCAAAAACCCGTTTTCCAATAATGTCGTAGCGCGGAACTTTGCATACAAAAAAAGCGGCAGTGAGATGGGATAGATACTGCAAGATAACGGTGACGGAGAGATTTTGTCGCTGAGACTTCAAAAAATCGCTTATTCGATTTGCGGACACAATGCTTCCGGTTTGCTTTCCCAAAAAACGCGTTAGCTGATCCAAAAAATGAATATTTCGAACGCCGGATCGAGATACGACGTCTTTTAATAAGATGCTGTCATAAATATTCTCTAGATAGTCAAATACAACCTCATCGCTAAGCTCTAAATGCTTTAGGTAGGGCAATGATCCATATTTAAGATATTTATTGAATGTATTTTCCGAAGATTTTAGGTGATGAAAGGTCAGGAATTCCCTATACGTCAGGGGAAAAACCTCTATTTCAACATATCGTCCGGCAATCAACGTGGCCAATTCCGAAGACAGCAGATTGGCGTTGCTTCCCGTACAATAAATATCGATTTTTCCTTTCGCCAAAAAATGCCTAAGCGCTTTTTCAAACCCTTCGATTTCTTGAATTTCGTCGATGAAAAGGTATTGTCGTCTGCCTTTAGCGACCCTGCCTTCAACGTAGTGAATTAAGTCCTTGTAGGTTTGAATGGCATCGAACGCGGCATCTTCTTTGCTAATATAAAGCAGATCGGATTCGCGGACTTTGGGAATCGATTTAAGAACATAGGCCATGGTTTGATAGAGCAAGAAACTTTTGCCTACCCGACGCTGCCCGATAAAGACCTTAATTAAGTCTTTGTTAATAAAGGGTATTATTCGATCGATATAATAGGCACGGTAGATATATCTTTTAATCATGCC
>CAYGHZ010000279.1:0-2597 GCA_964349635.1 uncultured Candidatus Marinamargulisbacteria bacterium | reverse complement strand
CGGGACTTACCGCGCATGATATCGATTTAATTATTGTCGCCACGACGACGCCGGATTATCCGCAGTTCCCGTCGACCGCATGTTTGGTTCAAAAGCGGTTGGGGATGCGCAACGTTGGCGCGTTCGATTTGTCGGCGGCCTGTTCGGGATTTAATTTTGCTCTGACCACCGGTCTGCAATATGTGCGGTCGGGCGCAGCCAAGCGCGTGTTGGTGGTCGCTTCGGATTGTCTGACCAATTATGTGGATTGGACGGATCGCAGCATTTGTATTTTGTTTGGCGACGCGGCGGGAGCGGTGGTGTTGGGCGAGGTAGAAAACGGATACGGCGAATTGGCTTCGTCGATGTACAGCGACGGCGGGCACGCGGACATCTTGAAAAACAACGGACCTTTCATTTATATGGATGGGCGCGCGGTGTTTAAAGTAGCGAATCATGCGATTATTCCATCCGTTCAGGAAACGCTGGAAAAAGCCAAGCTTTCGGTTTCCGATCTAAATTATTTCATTTCGCATCAAGCCAATATTCGCATTATTCGCTATTCGCAAGAAAAATTGGGATTAAGCGATGCACAGGTCTTAACCAATATCGAGACATGCGGCAATACGTCTGCGGCGTCGATTCCGCTGGTGATGGCGGAAAACAAACAGCGATTTAAGAAAGGAGATACTTTGGCATTGGTCGGTTTTGGCGCCGGATTTACCTGGGGCGTCACGATTCTTCGCTGGAGCAAATAATTGAAATGAAAAAATTAGGCGTGGTGTTTCCCGGTCAGGGATCGCAAAAAGTGGGGATGGGGAAAGAGTTAGTTGATCAACATCCGCAGGTTAAAGCCTTGTTTGAAAAAACGTCGTCGGTGTTGGGCCGCGATTTTGCTAAATTATGTTTTGAAGGGCCGGATGACGAGTTGGTCAAAACATTTAACGCGCAACCGGCGATCTTTTTGATTTCGGTGGCGATGATGACCGCGCAAGGGCTGACGCCTGCGTGTGTGGCCGGGCATAGTTTGGGCGAAATTACGGCCTATTACGCGGCGGGGGTTTTGGATTTTGAACAGGCGCTACGGGTGATCGACGCGCGCGGTCGCGCGATGGCGGAGTCGTTTCCGTCGGAAAAATCCGCGATGGCGGCGGTGATCGGACTGGAAGCCGATGTTATTCAATCTGCGTTGCCCAATTCCGTGGTGATCGCCAACTACAATTGTCCCGGACAAATCGTGATTTCCGGAGAAAAAGAAGGCGTTCTAAAGGCCTCTGAAGCATTAAAAACAAAGGGTGGCCGGGTGATTCCGTTGCCGGTCAGTGGGGCGTTTCATTCGCCACTCATGAAAAACGCGTCGGAGGCATTGGCACAATTTTTGGAGCCGATGACGTTTGCGGACGCTAAAATCCCTGTGATTTTGAATCGCACCGGTCAGCCGGAACACAACGGCGCAACCTTAAAAGCCAATCTTCCGCAACAAGTGGTCTCGTCCGTTCAGTGGATTAAATCGATGGAGACCATGTCCAAAATGACGGAAGAAATTGTGGAATGCGGACCGGGAAAAGTGTTAACCGGATTAAACAGAAAAATTTTGGAGGTACGGGTATGAGCAGAAAACTTGAAAACAAGGTCGCCTTAGTCACCGGCGCTACGCGCGGCATTGGCTTTGCCATCGCCGACGATCTGGCCGCGCAGGGCGCAAAAATTGTGGTGTGCGCGACGGCTCAAGACAAGTGTCAGCAGGTCGCGGAACAACTCAGCCAGACGCATGGAGTCAATTGCGTGGGGTTAAAAGTCGATATTTCAAAACCTGCTGAAATTCAGGACTGCGTCAAAACCGTTTTAGAAAAGTTCGAGCAAATCGATATTTTGGTCAATAACGCCGGCATCGCCCGCGACAACATCACGCTCCGGATGAGCGATGACGAATGGGATCAGGTGTTGCGAATAAATTTGGACGCCGTGTTTTATTTTTGCCGACCGGTGTTAAAAACTATGCTGCGCAAACGATCGGGACGAATTATCAATATCACGTCGGTCGTTGGATTGATGGGCAACCCGGGACAGGCCAACTACGCCGCGTCGAAAGCGGGTGTGATCGGATTTACCAAATCCATCGCCAAAGAATTCGGCGCCAAGGGAATTACCGCTAATGCCGTTGCCCCGGGATTTATTCAAACAGATATGATTGATTCTTTACCTAAGGAATACCTTGATAATATAATAAGTCAGATCCCTCTACGTCGACTTGGCCAATCCAAAGATGTCAGCTCATTAGTAAGTTTTCTTGCTTCTGATGATGCCTCGTATATCACAGGCCAGGTGTTCCAAGTAGACGGTGGCATTTTAATGTAACAAAAATTCACGGAGGTATAGTAACTATGGCGCTAAACGATAAGGAAGTTTTCGATAAGGTTAAAGCGGTAATTGTTGAGCAATTGGGCGTTTCCGAAGACGAAGTCACCCGTGAAGCGTCGTTTGCCGACGATCTGGGCGCCGATTCGCTGGATACGGTGGAATTGGTGATGGCGTTGGAAGAAGAATTCGGCACCGAAATCGCCGATGAAGAAGCCGACGACGCCAAAAAGGAGGAACGGCAGGACGGCGAGGATGGC
>CAYGHZ010000278.1:0-2632 GCA_964349635.1 uncultured Candidatus Marinamargulisbacteria bacterium | reverse complement strand
CCTTGGGTACATCCGACACATTGCGAATGCCAAACGCGATCGAAACGACATCCACGCTATGCCCCTCCAACGGAATCGCCATCGCGTCCCCTGTCCGTAGGGACACGTTTTTCATAGTGATTTTTTGCCGCGCAACCGCCAACATATTTTCAGAAATATCCATCCCGATCGCTGATCCAAATCGATTCCGCAACGTCAGCACCAAATCCCCGGTACCCGTCGCCAAATCCAACAAACGCAGGCCGGATTTGGCAGGAAAAAACTCCGCCATCTTTTTCCGCCACCGAACATCTTGCCCAAATGACAACAGCCGATTCAAAAAATCGTATCGATGCGCGATCTGATCAAACATTTTGGAAACCGACATGGCAGCCATTATAATGGATGTGGTATCGTACAGCCCATGCTAAAAAAACCCCTCCTATTTTTATTTCTCTCTCTTGGGCTTTTCGCTGCCGTTTGGCTCAACAGCGGATTTTCACAAAGTACGGCGACTCCGACTCGCAAACCCAACAAATCGACTGATTTCAAGAGTTATCCAGCGCCTCTTTTTACATTAAAAACGCTCGACGGAAAAAAAGTTACGTTAGAAGACTTCAAAGGCAAGGTCATTATTTTGGACTTCTGGGCCACCTGGTGTCCGCCGTGTATCGCGGAAATTCCCCATTTTATTGAATTGCAGAAAAAATACGGCAAAGAAGGCGTCCAATTTTTAGGAATTTCCTTGGATCAAGATCCCAAAGCCGTGCAGGATTTTTACAAGAAAAACAAAATGAACTACCCCGTGATGATGGGCGACGCCAAGATCGCCAAACTTTACGGCGGCGTTCAAGCAATCCCCACCACTTTTTTTATTGACCGAAATCTTCAGGTAGTCGATAAAATCGTCGGCTTTAGGCCACCGGAAGTCTTCGAAGAGAAAATCTCACGATTAAAGTTTTGATTTTGGTCGGGGCGGTGTTGGGCAGTTTCGCTAACTTGCTCATTTACCGACTGCCTCGAAACGAAGAAATTGTCTTCAAACGTTCTCACTGCCCCCACTGCAACCACGCCCTGGGAGTTCTAGACCTCATCCCCATCGTCAGCTACCTCATCCAACTGGGAAAGTGCCGCTACTGCGCAAAAAAAATCCCAATTCGCTACCTAGTCTGTGAAATCGCATCCACAGCTATTTTTGTGGTCTGCTGGAAAATCTATGGAAATTCTTGGCTCTTTTACAAAACATCCCTATTTTTGTTTGCATTGCTAATCTTATTTTTCACGGATTTCGAACACTTTGTGCTTCCAAATGTGATTACATTTCCATTAATTGGCGTTGGTTTGGTTGCTTCTGTTTTTGAAGACAGACTCATCGATGCTCTTTGGGGAACGGCCATCGGATTTGGCGCCTATTTCATCATCGGCGTCGTTGGAAAATGGCATTACAAAAAAGAGGCGATGGGCGGAGGCGACTCTAAATTAGGCGCTGGTATCGGCGCTTTTTGGGGAATTAAAATAGCGGCGCTCACCTGCTATCTAAGCTTTATGATTGCCGGCATTCCGGCATTAATTCTGATCTTGCTAAAACTCCGCAAACGTACCGATCACGTTCCGTTTGGCCCCGCGATTATCACCGCATGTGTCTTTTCATTAATTTTTGGCCAAACCATTTGGAATTACTTTGCGGGACGATAAAGGGTTTTCATTAATAGAAATCGTCATCACCCTCAGCATCTCCGCCATCCTGATCGGATCGATCGTGGCCATAGCGCCTTCTTTTATCTCTCACATCACCCAAAAAGACTATGCGTCGAACCTCTATCAAGACGTCCAACTCACCCGGATGCAAGCCATGACTTACGACCAAGACACAACGATTAGGCCTACGCCCCCATCGGGAATCACTGTAGTCATCAACAACAAAAACGGCATCGGATTCAAACCCAACGGCAACACCAAATATTCCGGTACAATAAGCATCAATGGCGAACCCAAAATCACCGTCGCAGTGGGCAATGGAAAAATTACAATGCAGTAAGGGTTTTTTGCATGAAATTAGCTTTTAGTGTATAAAAAAAATATGAGACGCTACTCCATAACAATTGAAAAAGACGGTGAAGGTTTCTTAGCAAAAGTGAACGGCGAAAATCACCTTTTTGCATTTGGGTATTCCCAAAAAGAAGCATTGTTAGAACTTAACGGAGTTATCACCGCCACCCTCGATGTCGAACTCGAACGAATCGAGCACGTTCGCCATGCCAGACTAGTCACACAGAAACGAATGAAGGAACTCGGCATTGCCGTACCGGTTTAGAGACATCGAACGGCGGCTCCATAAATTGGGTTATCAGAAAATTAGGCAAACCGGATCACACGTCATTTTTGACAACGGTCGCCAAACAATCCCAGTTCCTAATCATGCGGGTCGAGATATTTCGCCAGGCGTTGAACGAAGTATTATCCGACTTTTAGGAATCACAAAACAGTATTTCAAAGACCTGCTGTAATGATAGGAACGCGGTTCGATGGCTTTTTCCTGATCGAAGTCTTAGTTGCAGTGGCCATCTTCACTTCAGCCATCGCATTCTCAGCGATGTTTTTCTCCCTATATTCAAAAAATCTCCGCACTACTCAACTCTTTAATCAGCAACTC
>CAYGHZ010000277.1:0-2640 GCA_964349635.1 uncultured Candidatus Marinamargulisbacteria bacterium | reverse complement strand
CAACAGACCACACCAAGAGATGACTACAGGGCTACAGACAAGGAGCTACGCAATGTCGTCACAGACAATGAGTGCCCGGACGAGGGCCAACCTCGACCGGAACAATCCCGGCATGCAGGCCGCGATCGAAGCCCAAAACACGGCGATCGGTCGACTTCAAACTGCTTTGGGAGGAACCTTTTCGACCGCCTTCAGCGTCGTTGCGGCAAACCGTGAAAAGGCCAATAAGCTTGAAAAAGATAAGCTTGAAAAACTGGGTCAAACGCTTACGCGGGACGCAGAAAAAACAACCGAAAAATTAAAAGAACAAGAAAAGAAAAATGCCGATTTGCGAAGAAGGTTCTTGGCCAGCAGTGGACGTGAAAGGAGAACATTGCAGACACAACTTCAAGCGGGTCGAACCGAGGAACGCCGTCTAAGGTCAGCCTCCAAAGGCCTTAATGAGAAGCTTCAAGAGGCCGAAAAGTCGCTGGCGATGCTTCAGGAAAAGTTAAAGGAACGGAAGAACAAGAAAGGCGAGGATGACAAAGATACTGAAAAAGAAATTGCCATTCAGCAGCTTAAGATCAAAGAAATGAAAGAAACTATCACGTTTATTGAAAAAAAGAAAAAAGAACTCGAAAAGGTTTTGGGCGGGGTATCGGAAGCAAAAAAAGAAGATTTGGAAAAGAAGAAAGGCGAAATCAAATCGACTATTATCGACCTGGAAAATAAACTTCGCGCCGGTATCGCGCTCAACTCCGACGAAAGAACAAAACTGGATACGGCCCAGATGGAAGCTCGCAAGTTGGCGACCTATGGCCCCCCGCTATCCGAAATTCGCAAAAAGCCGGTCGGTCAGCGGGATTTCTTTGAACAGCAGCGAGTTCGGGAAGCCGACGCGGTCGCCAAGCGCACCGGCAAGGGACTTCACAGCGATTTTATCAACGACGAGATCCGCCAGGCCGACGAGCGAGTGAACTTCTGGAAAGAATTTGGAAAATTATCCAAGCCCATTGCCTCTGCGATTACCGAGCTAATCACCGGCTTGCAGGGCCAATATGAATTGACCAACAGCCGGGAAGGATTCGGCCTCGGACAAATCGAGCCGGGTTTGGGCGGCGTCGGCTTTCCGTCCGACCCGGCCGCCGGCCAGGATGGCGAGGGTCCCGCGTTTCAGGGTACCGCCGACTTGGAAGACGCGGCCCTGATGGCGGAAATGGAAATCTTAAACATCACCGTAAAACGCCTGTTCCACTATGAAAACCTGAAATCTCTTCAACGGGCGTTTGTTGATTATCTTAACGACAAACGGAAAGAGGCCGATGCAGAAGGGCTTAAAAAATTACTGGATCATAAGAAAGAAGAGGGATCAAAGCAGCTGGACGGCGAAATTGCCCGCGTGCAGCGCGACCGTGACCATTTGTTGGCTGAAATAAACGCCGGGAAAGATGTTAAAGAGAATCAAGAAAAACTTAAGTCCCTTCGCGTCGATCCGGCCCTGGCCGTGAACCTGCTTACAGGCAACGATTTTTTCACAAAGGCGGCAAATTTCCTTCTTCGCAGCGTTACCCGTACAACCTATACCGTTAAAACCGCCGACGGTACTAAAAAAGAGGTCAATTTCTCCACATTGCAGGCTATGAGAGGAGAACAAGTCATTCAAGATCGGATTAAGGAATTGAAGGTTAAGGCCTTGCAAGAAGCGCAAGATTTGACGCCTGAGGAGTACGAATCCAAACGACCCCTTATCTCTGAAACAGCGTTCCTGGGCCGAAGCTTACCGGACGGCCTGTCCACCTCGACGTTTACCCGCGGCGAGGAGACGCGTCAAAACCAGGGAGTTTTGGGGCAACTGGAATTGATCGAGAAAGACTTAAAGGACATCGACACACCGGAAGCCAAAGAAGCCTTGGCCAAGGTAAAGCGAACCAAGGGGCGCGTGGAAAAATTTCTTAAAGATTTGGATGAAGAAAGTAAAACAAAAGAGACCAAGAAAAAGGAAAAAAAGGCTGAGCGCGTTACCCGAAAACAGCTAACCGAAATTACCAAGGAAGTCGAAGAACTGACCAAGGGGTTCGAGGGATTTGTACCGTCGTTGCGCACGGCCGTCGCCAACATCCAAAAAATGGCCGTCGACAATGCCAAAGAGCTTCAGAAACAAAGCAAAGACATCGGCGAAATTTTGTCCCGGCATCCGGATCAACTGCCACCGGTCCGTGTAAAGTTGGTGATCCGCGATGAGGAGGAAGCCAAAAACGCTTTGGCGGGCGCCACTAAAGACGATGAGAAGGGACTTGCGCCCATCGTACTGGTGAACCCCGCCAACGGTGAAAAAATCTTGGTTTATGCCCGTCCGCCTCGAACGAAGGAAGACGAAGACGCCATCGCTAAACGAGCGCTTGAAGAATTCAAAAAAAACAACGTCAACGATAAGGCGGTTCAAGATATCGCAGGACTCAAGGTGGATACCAGCCATCTGAGTAAGGCGCAAATAACAGACTTGGCAAAACAGCGGGCTGATATCGCGAAAACACTCGACGAAAATAAAAAAGTTGTAGCCCGCCTTGAACCTTTTGCGGCCGTCACCCCATCGCTGCGAGCGTTGACCCGGCTGACCGGGCAGGTAGTGACCCAACAAGCGGCCGCGCGATTGATGAA
>CAYGHZ010000276.1:0-2654 GCA_964349635.1 uncultured Candidatus Marinamargulisbacteria bacterium | reverse complement strand
GTTGCAAGATCACTTTTAATTTACAACGGCCTTATCTTCTTAACGATGGCAACAAAAGTTTTTGTCGTTACCGCATTGGGATTTCCTCCTACACTTAATTTGTTTGCAATCTCGGCCTGGGCTTGTTGGTGGGTTTCATCTCAGGCCCTAATATTTTGTTGGGACAGACTGCGATGGGATCGGCAGGTCGACATTTTTTTCAAAAATCTGGGCACGCTATTTTTTAATTTCTTTGTTCCTTGTTCCATTATTTCTCTTGGACTATATCCGGTCTGGTTTACCGGATGGGAATGGGGCGCGTTGGGACATCTAATTTATGAAATATCGATGAGAGTTACCTTTATTACGCAAATCTTTTTCTGGGTGCCGGTCGGTGTTTGTCTGCTGATCGTATGGTCGGAAAAAAAGTTTAGGTTGAACATGATCCGGCTATTTATGGTTGGAATTGTCTTGCTTTCGGTTGAAACGATTTACCAGGTCAATCGAAAAGGATGGAACATTATTTTTAACCCTCGTCTTTTGGCAGTTGAAATTTCGCCTTATTTGCTTGAAAAAGGGCCATGCGCGTATGACGACCGAATTGTTTTTATGAATGCTCTTGCTAACGAATTTGCGAAGACACCCTAGTGAACATTCTATATGTTAGCGTAATCGAGCAGCATCAAGGATGGGGGGCGGAAACCTTCCTCAATCGCGGTTTCTTGGTCAACGGCGATCGGACCATCACTCTTGATTATCGAAAAGAAAGAAAAAGTCTAAGTCAAAAGTTTCTTGAATTAACAAGTTCATTTGATGTCTTCTTTTTACAGCGAGGTGACTATTTCCCTCTTCCGCTTGTCGCCGCAATTCAGGGTAGCCGATTCTTTTGGGCTACCGAACTAGTCGTCCGTTGCCCTGATCAAGACCAGTTGCTTTCATCGGGTCAATTTGATCACATCTTCGTCCATTCCGACTCTTGCCGCAAGACAGTCATCGACAACGGGTGGCAAAGACCAGAGGCCGTAAGCGTGTTGTTGAATGGGTTTGACCCGGAAGTGCATCGCCCGCTTTCGCTGGGAAAAGACATCGATATTTTATTTGTTGGCAATACGTCGGCCAGACGCGACCGCTGGTTAAAAAAAATGAGCGTTGCGCCGGTTACAGCCTATCAAAACGAAATGGTTCGTTTGATGAATCGAGCAAAGATAGTTTTGAATATTCATGCCGAAAATCAATTAGATACCGAAACGCGTGTCTTTGAAGCTCTGGGTTGCGGAGCTTTTTTGATTACCGAAAAATTGTCATCCGAAAACCCGTTTTTAAATGGAATGCATCTAATAGAAGTAGATTCTGCCGAGGAAATGTTTGAACAGTGTCGCTATTATTTGGCCCATTCAGACGAACGAGAGAAAATTGCAAGACAAGGTTATGAAGAATCGACCTCCAAGCATTCCTACCGACACCGAGCCGGCGAACTGAAAGCTCTTTTTTCCCGTTACCCTGCCAAACCGGCCTCGATAAATCGTGGCGCTATTTTGCACTATCAAAGATTTGAACAAATTTATGCCGCTGTGGCTGGTCTTATCAAACAATGGCATCGGGTCGTTCGCTTATTGCGCCGCCTTGGTGGGAAGATATGAATATAGGGATTGTAACTGCCTGGTTTGAACGGGGGGCGGCTTATGTGTCGCGTCAATACCAGCAGGTTTTTCAAGACGATCATCATGTTTTTATCTATGCGAGGGAGGGTAAAAGAGATCTAAATTGGGACGCACCAAATGTCCATTGGGCAAAGAGACCGGTGCTGCCATTTTATACGGCAATTAATTTGCCCGATTTCGAAAATTGGATCAAAAAAAACAAAATCGACCTCGTCTTTTTCAATGAACAGCATTATTGGGAACCTGTTTTTTTCTGTGCGAAACTAGGTATAAAGACAGGCGCGTATATCGACTATTACAAACCAGAAACCGTACCATTTTTCGCCGCTTACGATTTTTTGATTTGCAATACACGCCGTCACCACAGCGTGTTTGCATGGCACCCACAGGTCCACTATGTGCCATGGGGTACGGATATTGACGTATTCCGGCCGCAACTCCGCCCCAAAAGACCCATTACATTTTTTCACTCGGCAGGCTTCAATCCCTTCCGAAAAGGAACCGATATTGTGTTAGACGCCTTTAGCAGAATAAAGAAAGATATCCGCCTGATCATTCATTCGCAGGTGCCTTTGAAATACTCTATATCGGATTCAAGAATTACGGTTATAGGGGAAACCGTTCCGGCGCCGGGCTTATATCATTTGGGCGATGTTTATGTGTATCCGTCGCGCCTCGATGGTATCGGATTGACCATTGCCGAAGCGCTGTCCTGCGGTTTGCCTGTTATTACGACCGATCATCCGCCCATGAACGAATTTGGTGACGAAACCTGCACAAGAAAAGTTCGGATACTGCGAGAATTTAAACGCGAGGATGACTATTATTGGCCGCAGGTCGAACCAGACGTCGATGCCGTCATGGCGGCAATGATCGGTTACGGAAATCCGATTCCAAAGAAAGAGGCGCGCCGATTTGCTGAGTTGGATTTAGATTGGAAAAAAAATAGCAGTGGGCTTAGCCGGTTATTCCAAGATTCAAAATTAATTTCGTATGCTCTGAAAACTGACATTG
>CAYGHZ010000275.1:0-2689 GCA_964349635.1 uncultured Candidatus Marinamargulisbacteria bacterium | reverse complement strand
CATGGTCAACCAGTGGACTAAAAATAAAGGATTTGGCCTTAAAGAATTGAATGTTTTCTAACAGACCAAAAACTTCTGCTCTTCGACGCGCTACTTCCAAAGACTTTTCAGACAGATCCACTGCGGTGACCTGAGCGCCGGCTCGCGCAAAATTGATTGTATCCGTTCCAATCCCGCACCCAATCTCCAGAACTTGTTTGCCTTTCCATCGCCCAAATTCTGCAAATCCAGGAATATGCGGTTCTACCTTGTATTTGCGTTTTTCAACTTCGTCAAAATAGTTCTTGCTCCCTATTTCTAAAAGCGAGTGGCGAATATTGCATGGACGAGCGTTCCAATAGTCCTCGACGTCCCTAATGGTGGTCATAACGCCACCGATCGCCAGCAATCAATTAACGGAATGGAAGAATTGCGAATCAGTTGTTTGTATTTAGACTCTCGCAGTGGAAACATCAGGGCTAGGACTGTTGCAGACTCTAAGAGATCTTCGAACGAATTGCAGTAGCGAATCCGATCGTTTGTGACGCCTGTAGCCACCTCGTCATATACTTGAATTCTTATATCGGGATATCGCTCCAACAAAAGGCGAATTAACGAAACGCTGGGTGACTCTTCGGTCACTGGAGTATGCGGTTTATAGGCAAGTCCATATAAAGCAACAACATCATTTTTTCCATTTCCAATCAACTTGGCCACGCGTTCCAGAAGTCGTTCACTTTGCGCCGCGTTAACCTTGTCGGTAGCTTCGGACAACGGAGCCTCGATTCCCACCTGTCGGGCAAAATGTTGAAACGCACGATTATCTCTTGGGAAACAGGGGCCTCCGAATGCCGGACCATACCGCAAATATTTAGGAGAAATCCTGCGATCCAACCCCAAAGCACCGGTAATCGAATCCACGTCGGCCCCACCGATTCGATCGCAGATATTGCCCAGCGTGTTAACGTAACTTAATTTCATTGTAATATAAGCATTTAATGAAATTTTCATAATTTCCGCACTTACAATATTCATTCGGGCAAATGGAGCATTGTTTTCAGACAATTGACGGTATATGCCTTCCAAAACGTCACCCGCTTTTTTGTCGCCCTCCCCAATCAAAATCATATCAGGATTTAAAATCCCGTTTATAACATCGCCAAGCGCAATAAACTCAGGGCTATAACATATACCAAACTCCTTGTGCGCCTTCTTTCCGGAATGGGCTTCTAATACAGGAATAAGTTCCTTTTCGACAGAAAGCGGCGATACGGTTGATACAATAACAAACAAATGATAACCATCTTTTTTTTTCAACGCCTGAGCCAACACTTTTAACGCATTTACCAAGAAAGCATTCGAGAAACTTCCGTCTGGGGTAGACGGTGTGGGCAGAATAATAAACGAGATATCCGATTCGGAGACAATTTTATCCGCGCTGTTTGAGAGCGTTATCTTGTGTCCATACTGCTCCAAAAGCTCGGTTAGGCGCGGCTCGCGAACTTGAGATTTCTTCTGCTTTAGCAGCTCACATACCCGGAGATCGGAATCCGTTCCGAAAACTTCAAATCCACGACGTGCCAAACACACCGCTAGACAGACCCCAAGTTTCCCCAATCCAACAACCGAAACTTTTTCAGCAGTCATGAAGTTTTTATTATAAAACCTTTCCGATAATTTTGACTATTTTTTTACACGCATACCCGTCTCCATAAGGATTCTTCGCCCGCGCCATCCGCTGATAAGTTTTCCCATTATCTAACAATTGATTCACCGCTTTTACGATTGTATTTTGATCCGTACCCACCAAACGCGCCGTTCCGACCGCAATACCTTCGGTCCGCTCAGTCACGTCGCGCATCACCAATACCGGCTTGCCCAACGCCGGAGCCTCCTCCTGAATGCCGCCGGAATCGGTCAATACCAAATAACACCGTTGCATCAGACCAATTAATTCCGGATAGCCGAGCGGTTCCGTTAGCAAAATATTTTTTTGATTTTTCAAAAGTGCATGCACTGGTTTTCTGACATTGGGATTGAGGTGCACCGGATAGACAATCTGCACGTCGTCTCGGCGGGCGATGTCCAAAAGGGCACGACAAATAGCCTCAAACGGCTTTCCAAAACTCTCCCGGCGATGACCCGTTACCAAAATTATTTTCTTAGACGATTTTACAGGCTCTTTTTTTATTTTTTTCAACCCCATTAACAACGCATCTATTACTGTATTGCCCACCACCCAAACATTTTTTGTGATGCCCTCTTTTTTAAGATTGGCCGCCGCCTGTTTGGTGGGCGCAAAGTGAAAATCGGCCAGGTGGCTGATCAGACGGCGATTAATTTCTTCCGGGAACGGCGAATATTTGTCATTCGTGCGCAATCCGGCCTCGATATGCGCCACTTTAATTCGCGCATAATAACCCGCCAACGCCCCCAAAAACGCGGTTGTCGTATCGCCTTGGACCATGATCAAATCCGGTTTTACATCCACCAACACTTTTCCCAAGGCGTGAATAGCATGCGAGGTTGTATCAAAAAGAGTTTGATTCTCGCGCATGAGATTCAGATCGATGTCCGGTTTAATCTTAAAAAATTCCAAGACTTGATCGAGCATCTCGCGATGTTGTGCGGTTACGCAAACGACGGCCTTTTTTTTGCAGGCCAGAATCAAAGGCGCCAGTTTGATCGCCTCGGGACGGGTGCCGAAAAT
>CAYGHZ010000274.1:0-2693 GCA_964349635.1 uncultured Candidatus Marinamargulisbacteria bacterium | reverse complement strand
ATCCTGCAATTCGCCGGACACGGCGTCGGCCCGCTTTTGAAAGTCGCGCCGTTCGGTTTGAATCTTTTTGATCTGCGTGCGAGACAGGTTCAGTTGCTCAATCAAATCGGCTTGTTTTTCAGCGGCTAGAGCCGGCATGCTCATCCCCAGGATAAGGGTAAATAAGGCTAATTTTTTCATATAGTTCCTCCTTCGATGATATCGTCATCTTGCAAAATATCGGTATAAACCAAGTCATTCAGGGCCTGATTCACCGATGTGTGGATCAGGTTGCTTTGGATGCGGGTTCCAAGGCCAAGAGACAGCATTAGTGCGCACGTGACAAGGGCCGGCGCCCAAGCTCGCTGAAGAAAGACCCAGCGAGGCTGGTCAATCGACGCTTCAATACGATTCCATACCTCGTCGGACAAGGGCGGGATCTTAGCATCTTTGAGTTGCTTTAAAGCGGATTCATATCGGTTATTCGCCATGTCCGTGCTCCTCTTCATAGGCTTTGGAAAGTTCTTTTTTGGCGCGATTCAGCCTCGATTTTACCGTTCCGATCGAGATCCCCAAATGTTCCGCGATCCGGTTATAGGGAATCTCTTCCAATTCGTGCATCACCAGGCACACTCTAAATTCCGGTTTGACCTTATCCAGAAGCGCTTTGGCCGCCTGGCCCGATTCCTGGCTTTCAAAGGGGTCGGGGTCTTCGGTTTCCTGATCCTTGGTAAAAAAGAACTGAACCAGCTTACTTTCCATAATGCGCTTCCTTTTAAGATGATTAATCACATGATTAACGGCCACCCGATACAGCCACGTCGTAAATTGCGCCGAAAAATTAAACGTCCGCCTTTTTTTGTATACCACGATGTAAATATCGTGGATCAAATCCTCCGCCTCCGCACGGCTATACACCATCTTGTAGACGATCGAGTAGAGGTACCCTTTCGTCTTCTCATAAATTTCCCTAAACGCTTCTTTGTCACCCTCTAAGAAGCGCTCGACGACTCGTCGTTCAATAGGTGATACAACCGACATACCTAAAATGTTCCCGGAATGGAGGCGGGATTAAACGTTTTGGGTAATTTTTCTTGCTATACACGAGGGTCCAAATACTCTACCCACAGTAACCGACGCATTAGCCCAACATATTCACGCTCAGCTAAAAACCAATCGGCTCCGGACCATTCTCCGATTTCTCTGTCTATCAGCGCCCGGATATCTCGGCTGTTCAAAGGTTCTGTGCCTTCATTGTTTATATGGTAGTTAACAAGTTTATCGAAGCTATTTAAGTAATGGCCTTCATGAACAAACATGTTCCGAGCAGCACTGCTAAACTCCGACTTTAGCTTTAAGAAAAACCTAATTTCATCGTCGCTAAAATGTTTTTGGGTCAATAAAAACTTGTCACGGTTCTTTTTAAGGATTTCTTTACGTATTTTTCTGGAAATTGATTTAAAAAATGATTTAGAAATTGATTCGAATACAGTCTGCAACGAAGCAATAGTTTGTAAGCTATTTTCATAAAGTGGGTCTCTTTCCCCTGTTGCATGCGCAAACAGAGCAAACAAATGTTGTCCTTTGGCGTCTAATTGAGAGAATCGATCGAAGACTTCCTCAAAACTAATATTTTTGACCGGTAATCCGGTAGAGTCTGGGCCAAGATTATTAAAATCAAATTCCCCCGTCTGCCTAATCTCGTCAATATATTTTTGGGAGACACTACCCCTCAAATATGCTTGGCCCATGCCATCATTGGGAAAAAATTTATAAATCCCACTGTAGGGAAATAGATAATGCCAAAGTCTCACGAGATGACATATTTTTTTATTGACTGGTGGCCGACCAATCTCACTAAAGACAAATAGGATGGAGCCTCTTCCCAGCTTACTCTTAGCAGGAACTATCCTGACTTCTTCGAAATCCAGATCGTTGGCGGGCAAGGCATCGGAAAGTAATTCGACTTCGAATAGACAAAATTGCTTATCTTCCATCACGTCGTCATGATTTTCTGACGTTCGTGTTTTCCGTTTGGAAGATCCTGCTCCAATGAAAGCAAACCTTTTTACTTTTCGCTGGGTGTGAACCATATATGCCTCAATGAATTCTTACCTTCTTCAATTTGGCATCTTCTTTTTTCCATGAAGAAAAAAGTGCCATTCCTGTTTTATTGATTTCGTTTATAGATTTCTTTGCAAAATCTTTGTCCAAAGAATGCCGAATTTCGTGAAGTTCCCACAAACATTGATCTTCGGTCTTGCTGTAGTCGTTTTTATAGGCTGCCATACTTTTCTCCTCCGAATAAGGATAGCGATCCTGTAAAGCTCCCTTTTTCTATGCCAATCAAAAGTAGAGTTTTCCCACTTCCATTTTCACCGGTAATGACGGCGAAGTCAGGCAAAGTTTCCCAGGGGAATTCAATCAGCGGAGGATAATTTTTAATTATTTTTGACATACTTTAGACTTCTAACCGTTTCTTGAGCAAACACGCTTACCTTATGGCACTCCCATCAATAGTAACAAGGAACATGGCAAATGTTTATGTCGAAAACGTCTTTATTAACCCTGACAACATCTTCCCCAACTCAACTGCAGAAGCCATCAGAGTAGAGGGTACTTCGGAATCAAAAATAATATCTAAACAGGCTACAGATTCGTTCAGGGATGCGCGGGCCATGACATAAAAATTTCGCTTATCCGCTTTATGAAAC
>CAYGHZ010000273.1:0-2709 GCA_964349635.1 uncultured Candidatus Marinamargulisbacteria bacterium | reverse complement strand
ATAAAGAAGAGCGCCCCAAACGCGGCGGTAATCACCATTAAGGGGTATCGCAACGCGCCCTTTACGGATTTGGTGATTTTTTCTTCCCATTCCAGCAATTGGGATTGTTCATCCAAAATTTTCCCTAAACTTCCGGACGCTTCACCAGCTTTGACCATCGCTACGAGAGACTCGGAAAAAACGTCGGGGAATGCGCTTAATCCAAACGAAAACGATTCTCCGCCTTCCAGCCCCTGGATTATTTGCTCCAAAATATCGTGAAATTGTTTGTTGGGATGCATGAGCTTGATGGAGCTTAGACAGTCTTTAAGCGGGATCCCTGCCTCGTAAAGCGATTTTAATTGGCGCATAAATACGACGATCGCCGAACCTTTTATTTTTGGGGTAAACATTCCCCTGGTGGCAAACGTCTTAGCGACCCCGAGTTCTTTGATTTCAAAAACCGCGTAATAATCTTTGGCTAAGATTTGTTGCGCTTCGACCAAGGATTCGGCTTCTACTCTGCCTTCTTTGCTTTCGCCACCGGTTGTCAGTGCTTTATAAAAAAAGTATTTCATATGTGATGTTGCGTCGTGCTGATGGCCTCTTCCGGAGTTGTAAGACCTTCTTGAATTTTATCGATGGCTGCCTGCCGCAGGCTTCGCATCCCTTGGGCAAGGGCCAGTTCCCGAATCACGCGGGACGGAGAGCCAGTTGTTATTTTTTCCTTCATTTCTTCCGTGATTACCATAAGCTCAAAAATCCCCATGCGTCCGAAATAACCGCTGCGGTTGCATTTGGAGCAACCCTTGCCGCGAAAATAGGTGTGGTTGGGATCCAAGGACAACGCCTTTAGCATTTGCGGGCTGGGCGTAAATGGAGCGCGGCAGTTGGCACACACTCTGCGCACAAGACGCTGCGCCAGGACGCCGGTTAACGACGATGCCGCCAAGAAAGGCTCAACGCCCATATCGATCATTCGCGTCACCGCCCCGGGGGCATCATTCGTATGCAGGGTTGAATAGACCAAGTGTCCGGTCAGGGATGATCGCACGGCCAGTTCGGCGGTTTCCAAATCCCGGATTTCGCCCACCATGATGATGTCCGGATCTTGCCGGAGAATCGATTTTAATCCGCTTGCAAACGTCAATCCGGCTTTCGAATTCACTTGGACTTGCCGGATTAATGGAATTTGGTACTCTACCGGGTCTTCCAAGGTCACAATATTTTTAGACAGTGTGCTGACCGTATTCAAAATGCTGTATAGCGTCGATGTTTTTCCCGATCCCGTTGGGCCGGTGGCCAAAATCATGCCGTAGGGACGGCCGATCAATTCCTTAAGACGAACCAAGTCAGAGTCCGTAAACCCGAGCCCATCGAGCGAATATTTCAAACTAGATTTGTCCAAGATGCGAATAACAATATTTTCGCCTTGAATGGTCGGCAGAGAAGATATGCGCAGCTCGAACGGCTTGCCGCTGACCTCGATTTGCGCCTTTCCGTCTTGCGGAACACGCGATTCGGCGATATCCAGATCTCCCATGATTTTGATGCGAGACACGACTTCCAAATGCAACGCCCGGGGAAACGCGTGGCTACGTTGAAGCTCGCCATCGACGCGGATGCGGATTAGTGATTCGTCTTCGGAAGGCTCGATATGGATATCGGAGGCCCGGCGTCCAATAGCTTGCAACAGAATACGATTAACCAGGTTAATGATCGGCGATTCGTTTTCGTCTTGCGTTAGAATTTCGAGCGCCCTCTTTTTCTGTTCAAAATCCGACGATGGTTTTCGCAAGTTAACGGAGGAAGCCAGAGCCGTGTAGTTGGAACTGATTTCACCGTAGCAAAACGCGATGGCGCGGTTGATTTTGTCTTCTTCCGCATACACAATATCGATTTCTTTGCCGATTTCGCGCTGAAAGGCTTCGATCACTTCCATATTTTTGTTTTCCGGCACGGCAAAGGTGATCGTGCCGCCCATCTTGAACACGGGAACCACCCCATATTTTCGAACCATGGTTTCGGGCACCACGGCCAATAATTCTTTTTTTATCTTATAACGATCCAGGTCGATCTTGGGAATAAAGCTCATGGATCATGACACTTCCCCTTTTGGCAGGAATTTATTCACTTGCTTCATTAATTCAACAAAAAACTTATTCATGTCGGTATCAATTTTGCTGACAAACCCATCGGCGTTGATGTCTCGAAAGACCTCCTCGTCGTCCTGGATGGAGCGCGACGATACTAAGATAATCGGGATATGGCCATACTCTTCGTCGCATTTAAGAATTTGGCACAGTTTGAAGCCATTTAGCTTGGGCAACATGATATCCAAAACAATTAGACCGGGAGAAAGTTTGCGCGCTTTTTCCAGACCCTCTTCGCCGTCCTTGGCGGTTTCGACGGAGTGACCCGCCTCAATCAATCGACCTGCGACCGCTTTTACAAAATAGTCGGAATCGTCCACTACTAATATCGATGCCATTTAATTATTATATACTTAAAATCGTGACCCCTCCCAAAGGATTGACGCTGATTGAGCTGGTAATCGTACTTTTTTTAATCAGCATTTTTAGCTATGCCCTTTATCCGATGATCAAATTGGGGGCCGATGCCTTTAGTCTGGGCTATGAAATGGGCGCCGTCGGTCGGGATTCCCAAGGCGTTTTACTGTATTTGGGGAAATTATTTTCAAACTCGCCCACGGTTGTGACGGCCCAAAGC
>CAYGHZ010000272.1:0-2714 GCA_964349635.1 uncultured Candidatus Marinamargulisbacteria bacterium | reverse complement strand
TTTGTTATTGCTCCCCGATTAAATGCCGCTGGACGTCTGACCCATGCCACGATTTGTGTCGAGCTATTAATCACCAATAATGTTAAAGAGGCCGAAGACATTGCCCAAAAATTAAATTCTCTTAATGACCAACGTCGCACGATTGGGGCGGGGATGTTGGAAGAATCGCTGGCCATATTAGAGCTGTCACACCACGAACAAAAAGTGATTGTGCTGGCCGGTGAAAATTGGCATTCCGGCGTTATCGGAATCACGGCGTCGCAACTGGTCAGTCGTTATGCCAAGCCGGCGGTGGTGATGTCGTTCGACCATCGCGGCGGCAAAGGGTCGGCCCGGTCGGTGGGTACCGTGAATATTTATTCACTTTTAAAAGACTGTTCGGATTATTTTCAAACCTTTGGCGGGCATCGCGAGGCGGCGGGATTTAGCATTCTTCCTGAAAATATTTCGCCGTTTATGGCAGCGCTAAAAAATCTGTCGCGCGAAAAAATTGATGACAACGATTTGAAGCCTATCCTCGATATTGATTGCCAATTGCGTCCCGATGACATGCGGATGGAGCTGGCGGTTCAAATCCAAAATTTGGCGCCGTTTGGACAAGGCAATCGCATGCCGGTGTTTTATTGCAACGAATTAAAAGCCGTAGAATTTAAACGAGTCGGTGACGGACGCCATCTGAAAGCGCGATTTTCGGATCTCGCCGGAAAGATGTCGTTCGATGCGATTGGTTTTGATTTAGCGGAAAAGATGGAACTACTCTATAAAGACCATAACGAATTGGTTTTTGGATTGGAGATCAATCAATGGAACGGCAGGGAAACGCTTCAATTGCAGCTCATCGACCTCAAATGACGCCGCTGAAAACGCTTCATGACTTAACCGAAATTGTAAAAGGGTACTTGCCCGACGACGCGGTCAAGTTGGTTGAAAGAGCCTATCATTACGCCGAAAATGCGCACAACGGCCAGTTTCGATTGTCCGGCGACCCGTATATTTCGCATCCGGTGGCGGTCGCATGTATTTTGGCGGAATTAAAACAAGACGGCGCTACGTTGGCCGCGGCGTTATTGCATGACACCGTCGAAGACAGTGGCGTTACGGAAAAACAACTCGAGGACGAATTTGGTCCGGTGATCAGTAATTTGGTGGCCGGTGTCACGAAACTGGGCAAAATTTATTTTGGATCTAAAGAAGAACAACAGGCCGAAAATTTCCGGAAAATGTTTTTGGCCATGGCCCAGGACATTCGCGTTGTGATTATCAAGTTAGCGGACCGGTTGCACAATATGCGTACGCTCAGGCACCTTCCCCATCACGTCCAGCTGAATATCGCCCGCGAAACCCGGGATATTTTTTCACCGCTGGCGCACCGTCTGGGAATGTGGAGCCTAAAATGGGCGCTGGAGGATTTGGCCTTTCAAACGCTGCAGCCGGACGATTTTCAATATATTAAAAAATTGGTTGCCTCCAAGCGCGTCGAGCGCGAAGCGTATGTCGAAAATTTGCTTACGAAAATTCGCGAATTGATGGCCCAATACCAGGTAAAAGCTGATGTCTCCGGTCGCCCCAAACATTTTTATTCGATCTATACCAAACTAAAAAAGCAAAATATTTCATTTGATGATCTTTACGATACGTTGGGGATTCGCATTATCGTCGATTCAATTAAGCAATGTTACGAAGTGTTGGGCCTGATCCATTCGGTCTACAAGCCGGTCAACGCGCGATTTAAGGACTATATCGCGATGCCGAAATCGAATCTCTATCAATCCTTGCATACGACGGTCATCGGGCCGCAGGGACTTCCGGTCGAAGTGCAGATTCGGACCAAAGACATGCATCAAATCGCCGAAGAAGGGATCGCTGCGCACTGGCGGTACAAGGCGGGCAGCAAACCCTCGAAATTCGACGCGGATTTTACCTGGTTACGCCAAATCGTCGAAGCTCAAAAAGAAAAAACTGCGCCGACGGATTTTTTGCAAGAACTCAAGGTCGATCTTTTTATCGACGAGGTGTTTGTATTTACACCAAAAGGCGATGTGCAAATGTTGCCCAAGGGGTCCACTCCGGTCGACTTCGCATTCAAAATTCATACCCAAATTGGCTATTGTTGCGTGGGGGCGAAGGTCAACAATTATATTGTTCCCTTAAATCACCCGCTTAAAAGCGGCGACCGGGTTGAAGTTCTTACGTCAAAGACCGAAAAACCTAAAATTGACTGGCTAAAATTTGTTGCTACGGCCGTCGCCAAGCGAGCTATCAAACAATGGATCAAAAAGCAAAGCCAAGCTGAAAATGTTGAAAAAGGCCGTCAGCTCCTGGAAAAATTGGCGATTGCGAACAATCGAACGCTGGCTGATTTTGAAGCCGGGGAGATCCAAGCCAAGATTTTCGATAAATTCCACTGCAAAAAAATGGACGAGGTCTATTTGCTGATTGCGTTGGCAGAGATTTCGGCAAAGGATGTGTTGTCGATCTTGCATCCGGTTTCTTCTCTCCCCGCGCCTCCTCGCCGCGTCCCTACGACCGGCGCCCCGATGGGTGTTTCGGTGATGGGCGAAGGCAATATCGGGGTCAATTTGGCCAAATGTTGTAATCCGCTGCCCGGCGATGGAATCGTTGGGTTCGTGACCCGTGGGTCCGGCGTTACGGTTCATCGGACCAACTGCCGGCATATCGTTTCGTTAGGCGAAAAAGACTTGCCGCGTTTAATT
>CAYGHZ010000271.1:0-2724 GCA_964349635.1 uncultured Candidatus Marinamargulisbacteria bacterium | reverse complement strand
GGCGATTTTTTATAAACCAATCATAGGTCTCTATCAGCATTTGATCATTGGAATAGCGAGGCGCCCAGCCCAATTCCAATAGAGGTGAAACATCGAAATAGAACGCCTTGTAATACGATTTGTAATGCCAGGGTACCAGAGGGCTTAGATTCAGCCAGTCGAGGAGCGTGAGGGACCAAACAGTTAAGCGCAGGGGCAACGCCTTTACCTTAGAGACGGATCCGGCATGATCGATCAAATGATGAAGTCCGTCGTTAAGAGTCCCAAATTTCGGCGCGCCGACATTATAAGTCCCGGCCTTATTTTGCTTTAAAATCAACATGTACGCGGACATCAGATCGCGCGCGTGAACAAATTGAAACAAGGTGTGGCCGTCGCCAATCACGTAGACATTTTTTCCTTCACTGATCCACCGAAACAAAAGTTCAAAAATTCCCAGGCGCCCTTCGCCTAAAATAGTTTTCGGACGAATGATAATCAGAGGGAGACCCGCCGGTTTACATACCGCTAAGACCGCCTTTTCTCCGGCCAATTTTGACTTTCCATAGATTTCAATCGGGCAAGGAACAGATCGGAGCGTTACCGGAAACTCTTTCGGGATGCCATATATAGATGAGGAGCTCATATGCACAAACGCTCGAACCCCGGCTTTTACCGCTTCTTGCGCCACAATTTCGCTGCCGATGACATTCACGTCCCAAAATTGCTTGCCTGATTTGGTAAGCGGAACAAGCGCCGCGTTGTGATGAACAACCGTTACACCCTGCATTGCCCTTGCTACCGCGTCGCGATCCAAGACGCTTCCCTGAATAAATTCGATGGATTTTGGTCGCGACGGATCGTCCAAAATATCCAAAATTCGAACTTTCTCTCCGCTCTCCAGAAGAGACTTAGCAATCAAATTCCCTAAAAAACCGGATCCGCCCGTTACAAGATGCATTGGATACTCCGGCGCATTCCCTCTTTTAGTTCAATTTTAGGGATATAGCCCAACTCTCTTTTGGCTTTTTCAATGCGACATGCAATGGTTAAATTCATTTCCGAAAGCACATGAATTTTTTGATTATAAATCCCCACGCCCTGAAGCAACGCGTCACAAAATCGGGCGATATCGCCGACAAAACCTGGCAACCGCAATTGCTGCTCGGACACCATTTGGTGGAATTCGTCGCGATATAGATTTTTGATCGTCTCGATAATTTCAATCATTGTGTAAGGTCTCTCGTCGGCAATCCAATAGGCCTGACCGCCGCTCTTCGGATGAGCGGCCGCTTTCAATATCCCGTCGCAGAGGTTGTCGATATAAACCATCGACCGTCTATTAAGGCCGGAGCCAATAATCGGAAACTTTCCGTCCCTGACCATTGAAAAGAACAGGGTCTGACGGGCCGGTTGATTGGGTCCGTAAAACCAAGGAGCTCGGATAATGACAGTCTTTAATTCGCCGCGATTAAAGAAATCGTTCACATGATTTTCCGCCAACATTTTTGAACGGCCATAATTCATATAAGGGTTAAACGGAGACGCCTCGTCAAATTGTTCGTTTGGATCGGAGTTTGCGCCAAAGGGAGAGTTGGACGAAATATAAATAAACCGGTCTATTTTAGCTCGGCTAGCCGCACGCAAGAGATTAAGGCAACCTTGGACGTTGATTTCATAAAAGTCGGATACTTTTTTTGGATGAATCACGCTAGCAGTATGAATTAGCAGACCACCGCGGGAGCCTTTACAAAAATTGTCACAGTCTTCCGGGGACCGAATGTCGCCGGACATGCAACGCACGGAATTTGCAGGAAGCATTTCTTCAAGACGAGATCCCAGCCAACCGCTTGCCCCCGTAATTAAAATCTGATCGTTCATCGGTCGAGATAGTGTAACGCATTGCGCCGAGCCAGCGCCATAATGGTTCCCTGTGGATTGACGCCGATCGGACCCGGAAACAGGCTAGCATCGGAAATGTAGAGATTAGGAACATTGTTAACTTTCCCAAACATGTCGGTCGCTTTGCCCATGGGACAAGTGCCCATCACGTGAACAGACGTAAGCGTGGCGTGATCCGAAAAAATTTGAGTGGCGCCCGCCGCGTTTAGTAGTTGCGCTAAGGTATCAAACCCTTCCTTCAACGCGCTGCGATCATCTTTACTAAGCCCAAATCTTACGACGGGCCTAATGCTTCCGGTTCCCGAAGGTTTAAGACCAACATAATAAGAGGCCATCATAGGCCAAAGATTTTCCAACTGCTTGTACGTTTCAAGGTCGTCCAAAAGCCCCACCCCCAAAAATGGAGCGCTGCTGACGGAGCAGCCCAGGCTCAACTTTTCAGACAATTTTACTTGATGCATGGGAACCCCCATATCGACAAAATTAACCGGTTCGGGAAATTGAGCGACGACTTTGAGCATCGGATGTAAAAAAAACGATTGGCCGACTTGATCGCGTATACCGCTTTGCAGCAGCAGCCGTGCGGTTTGAATAGCGCCGCAACAGACAAACACGGTTTTGGCTTCCAATGTTCCGTTTGAGGTTTCAACTTCCCAATAGTTTCCTACCCGCTTAAGGCACAGAGCCCGGGTACCGGACAACAAAGCTCCGCCCGATTTTAAAATTCGGGGAATATAGGTTTTTGACATGGAAAGCAGTGAGTAGTTGAAGTCTGGGTTATAGGTGGCCCATCGCGGAATTTCTTTGGCTTCATAGCCCAATTTTTGGGCGCCGGTTACAAGT
>CAYGHZ010000270.1:0-2735 GCA_964349635.1 uncultured Candidatus Marinamargulisbacteria bacterium | reverse complement strand
GTTGCAAGAACTGCGCAAAAACGGCAAAACCGTTGTGGTTGTGCATCACGATTTACAAACGTTAAAGGATTACTTTGATTGGGGTCTTTTGATTAACGTACGAAAAATCGCATTGGGGCCGGTGTCCGAAGTAATGACCGAAGAAAATCTGAAAACGGCTTACGGCGGACGCACGGCGTTTATCGGAAAAGACACCACGATCAATTTGGACCGCATTATCTAATGTTGGACTACACGCTGCGCGTCGTTATCGGAGGCACGTTTGTATTGGGCCTGGTTTCCGGGTGCTTGGGTAGTTTTGCGGTGTTGCGCAAACAAAGTTTATTGGGGGACGCGATTTCACATGCCGCCCTTCCCGGTCTGGGAATCGCCTTTTTAATGGCTCAGGAAAAAAATCCGGCGATTCTCCTGTTGGGAGGAATGGCTTCAGGTTGGATCGGGACGCTTCTGATGACTTTGATCGTTCATTACACGTCTCTAAAGAAAGACGCGGCCCTGGGCATTGTATTATCGGTTTTTTTTGGTTTTGGGTTGGTGCTTTTGACCTATATTCAGCGCTTGCCCACGGCCAGCAAAAGCGGTCTGACCAAATTTTTGTTTGGCAACGCCTCAACTCTGCTTCGACAGGATGTTATTACCATGGCGGCGCTGGGCGCGGTTGTGCTGGTGTTGGTGGCTTTGTTTTGGAAAGAATTCAAATTGATCACGTTTGACCCGGATTTTGCCTCCGCGCTGGGGTTTCCTTTTCGAAAAATTGATATCTTATTGACCAGCTTGATTGTCGTCGCGATTGTCATTGGGTTACAGACCGTTGGCGTCGTGTTGATGAGCGCCATGGTCATTGCTCCGGCGGCGGCGGCGCGCCAGTGGACGGATCGATTGGGTCATATGGTGTTTTTATCAGCCGGTTTTGGCGCCTGCTCGGGCGTTATCGGCGTCCTTTTGAGCAGTAACATTTCCAGATTGCCTACTGGCCCGACTATTGTATTGGTCGTAAGTTTTTTTGTGGTCATTTCGCTTCTTTTCGCGCCCAATCGAGGATTGGTCTGGGGTTGGTTTCGTCATCAAAAAAATAAAAAAACGATTTTGGCGGACACCCTTCTCCACAACTTGTTCTTGCTTTCTCAAAGCCATCAGGATCCCACCCATGCGCATGACATTGCGGCATTGCGTTCGGTAGGCGGAGAAGGACTAATGGAAACGATGCGTCAATTGGAAAAGAGAGGATTGGTTTATTCTCCACAAAAAGATTTTTGGGGACTAACTAAAAAGGGCTATGACACCGCAAATTGAAATTGTATTGATCGCTATGGTGGTGGCCACCGCATGTGTGTTACCGGGCGTTTTTCTTGTATTGCGCGGCGTAGCGCTGATGAGCGACGCGATTAGCCACGCCATACTCTTGGGAATTGTCGTTGTCTTTTTCATTACACGCACGATCGAGTCTCCTCTTCTTATCATAGGGGCCGCCCTTGCCGGGGTGTTGACGGTTAGCATTACCGAAATGCTGATTAATACCCAGCGTCTAAAAGAAGACGCCGCTATCGGATTAGTTTTTCCTGTGTTTTTCTCTTTGGGCGTTATTTTAATTACCCGTTATGCCGGGCAGGTTCACATCGATAGCGACGCCGTATTGTTGGGAGAATTGGCCTTTGCGCCCTTCAATCGACTCGTCCTATTTGGACACGACGTCGGCCCCTATTCGCTCTGGGTGATGGGTATCATTTTGATCTGCAATGCCTTTTTGGTGTGGCTTTTTTACAAAGAATTGAAGATTGCCACGTTTGATAAAGGTCTGGCCAAAGCGCTTGGATTTTCGCCGATTTTAATTCATTACGGATTGATGAGCATGACAAGTATCACGGCCGTCGGCGCCTTCGATGCCGTCGGTTCCATTTTGGTGGTTGCGCTCATGATCACGCCTCCGTCCGCCGCCTATTTATTGACAGAGCGCCTGGACCGTATGATTGGCCTGAGCATCCTGATCGGCTTGGCGTCTGCTTTTGGTGGGTATCTTGTGGCGCACCAATGGGATACGTCCATCGCCGGCGCCATGGCGACCATGACGGGCGTTATTTTTCTTTTGGCGTTGTTATTTTCCCCGGGCCGGGGTTTGGTTTCCAAGTTGCTTCATTACCGCAAACAAAAATATATCTTTGCCGGACAAATGTTGCTTGTTCAGTTACTCGATCACGAATTACAAGACAACGCCGACCAGGAAAATACCATTTCGAACATGATCCATCACATGGGTTGGTCCACTTACTTTGCGCACCAGGTCACCCGGCAATCGGTACACCGGGGATATGTGTCGCGTTTTGGCAATCATCTTCAGCTTACCTCCTTAGGCAGAGAAGTTGCCAGGGCCGTGATGGTCTGATACGCTGATAATATCAGTGGGCTCAACACCCACTTTTTTGCTATTTTAAGGAGACTTCCCGATGATTTTAATTGAAAATTTTAACCAAGTAACCGCTCAAATTGAAACGGAAAGAGGCATTTCCAAAGAGGCGCTGGTATCGGCCATTGAACAAGCCTTGGTGTCCGCCTGCCGACGGAAATTTACCGAGACGACGCAGCTCGAAGCCAAAATTGATTCGGAATCCGGAGAAGCCAAAGTTTTTCAAGTAAAAAAAGTGGTCAAGTCCGTTGAAAATGACGAGTTGGAAATTAATCAAAAAGACGCCAAGAAAATCGATCCGAAAGCCAAATTAGAAGATACTATCTATATTGAA
>CAYGHZ010000269.1:0-2737 GCA_964349635.1 uncultured Candidatus Marinamargulisbacteria bacterium | reverse complement strand
ACCCATATGTGGACGCATTTGTCGCGATTGGGCGGCGGAATCGGGACGCGCGGCCCGGGCGAAAAGCAGTTGGAAGTCGACCGCCGGAATATCGACAAGCGGATTACCCATATCAAATCCAAGCTCGACAAAGTCAAACAAGACCGCAAAACCAGCCGCGAGCGACGCAAAATCGTTCCGGTACTAACCGGCGCTATCGTTGGCTATACCAATGCCGGAAAATCGACGCTACTGAATGCGCTGACCAACGCCGACGTGTTTGCCAGCCGCCAGCTATTTGCGACTCTTGATCCCACGACCCGAAAAATTCGATTGCCCTCCAACGAAACGCTGTTGCTGTCCGATACCGTCGGGTTTATTCAAAAATTGCCGCATCAGTTGGTCAGCGCCTTTCGGGCCACTCTGGAAGAAGTGATCGAAGCGCATTTTATTTTGCATGTAGTGGATGTGTCCGACCCCTTATTTCATTCCAAAATTGAAACGGTTCAACAGGTGTTAACCGAACTCAACGCCCAAGATATTCCGCAATTGTATGTATTTAATAAAATCGATCAGTCCCACGGTAAGCCGGATATTCGGGAATTTCAGCCCCGGGTCGCTATCTCCGCGCTCAAAAAGATGCATTTGGGCGATCTACTGGATGCTATCGACAAACTGCTCAAAAAAAATCGAAAAAAGTTTCGCTATCGCATCCCGATGAACCGAATGGATATCGTCAACTTGCTCCATCAACACGGCAAGGTATTAAAAGAAACTTATGACGACAGCATCACGATCGACGTGGAGATTAATACGGTGATCGGGCAGAAGATTATGGGGCAGTTGTATCGCTAACGCGCCCCGCGTTCAAACAAATACGAAACGATCTTAGAATGCCCGCCAAACGCCGCCAATACCAGGGGCTTGTCGCCATACATGTCCGGAACATTGATTTTGGCGCCATGTTCCACCAAGATTACGACGATGTCGTAAAACCCTTTTTGGGCCGCCCAATGCAACGGCGACCGTTCAAATCGATCTTTCGAATCGACCGGGGCGCCTTTACCCACCAACAATTCCACCATATCTCTCCGTCCGCCAGTGGTCGCCCAATGGAGCAACGTGCGATGGTAGTTGTCCTGCACGTTTAAATTGGCGCCCTGCTCCAAAAGCATTTCGGCAACCAATAAATTCCCGTTTAAAACCGCCCAATGCAACGGATAGATCCCGTCTCGATCTACCACATTGACCTTCGCTTTTTTATCCAACAACGCCTGAGTGATCGCCGAATTTCCGCGAAACGCCGCCCAATGCAGCGGCGTAATACTTTTGATGTCCTTAACATTAATTTTTGCGCCTCGTTCGATCAGCAAGTTCACAAGCTCGACGTTTTCCCGATACACAGCCCAATGCAACAGGCTCCAGCGAGCGGCGCCGACGCCCCCCACTTTTGCGCCTTTATCTAATAAGAGTTTTGCAATGTGTGGGTACTCGTTTCGAACCGCCCACAACAGGGGAGCATAATCGCCGCTGTCTTTAACATCTATTTTTTCCTCCAACTCAAATAGATGATTCAGCATCCGATAATGGCCGTTTTTGACGGACCACATGACTTTTTCTTTGATTGTCTCGCATTTGGCGAATTCCGCTTCGGAATCCAAATAGAATTGCTTCCAACTGATATCCACCGGCTTTCGACCGCCAAATTTGCCGTCGCATTGCCGCCGCCAATCGCTTTCGATGATATGGTCGATAAACACGGTACGCAGCGCGCGAACGCCCAGCGATTTTCTCTTTATTGCGGGCGCCATCGATTTCACTTCCGGGGGCACATCGTACTGTGACGGATCCGGATACAGGTTGCTAATATTGTTCCAGGCGTCAAGCAACCCTTCGCGGGAGATTTTGCTATGCGGCTTTGCTTTTAGTTCTTTGCGAAATACAGCAATGGCCTGAGTATATTTTTCTAACGCACGCGAAAAGTTGCCAAGGATATGGGCCTCTTTTGCTTCGCTTAACAATTCAACGGCTAAACCGGATTCGATATCAGACATAACGACAGGATAGTGACTTGCAACACGTGCCTTTTCCATATCATTCCCCTAATCTTAGCCATTCAAACTTTCAAAATTGTCAGATCATTGTAGGCGATCCCGAACCCCTTGACTAGGCATGTTAAGATGTTGCCGGTGAAACGAAACCTCTTATTTTATGTCAGCGTTGTGTCTATTTTCGGAGCGCTGATGTGGGGCATTGTCGAAAAAGGCAATGATCTGGTTCCCAATAGCCGCCTGCCCACAGCCTCGGAAACGCTGACCGACAAGATAAAGCCCGTCACCTTCAATAAAGAAGTCAGCGTTTTAGATCAGTTTATTCATAATAGTCAGCACCCCTTAACCCTTTTATTGCTTCAAATCATTGTGATTGTGGTGGTGGCCAGAGGGTTTGGGATGCTTGCCAATCGCATCGGACAACCCGCCGTCATTGGCGAGATTGTCGCAGGTATTGTTTTAGGACCATCGCTTTTGGGCGCTTTGTCGCCCGACCTGTTTGGATTTCTCTTTCCGAAAGATTCGCTCAAATCACTGCAGTTTTTAAGCCAAATCGGCCTGGCTTTTTTTATGTTTATTATTGGAATGGAACTGGACATCTCGAAGCTCAAAAACAAGCTTCACAACGCGATTGTCGTCAGCCACGCCAGCATTATTTTTCCGTTCTTTTTGGGAGTGGGTCTTACCTATTATATATATGAGACATT
>CAYGHZ010000268.1:0-2775 GCA_964349635.1 uncultured Candidatus Marinamargulisbacteria bacterium | reverse complement strand
GCCCCAATAACATTAAGTGCAAAACACTACACATTTTTACAAATTGTTGCGATAATTAGCCGTACCCTAAACCATTTACGATTGGAGCTTGCTCATGGCCTGTGCCGTTTCCAAAAAAATCATTCCCGTTCGGATTGCTCCCGCGTTTACGTTGTCGCAGGCGGATCTTCGCCGGCAAATTGGCCCAAATTGCCTCGTTGTCGCGATGTTAACCTTTGTGAAGCGGATGTCGCCGGTGAAAAGTGCTGCGTTGGAGTCTATTTACGAGTTACTCCAAAAGTTTGACGCCGGGATAAATTCACCGGAACTTCATGACAAATCTTCGTTTCACAACGCAATAAAACATTATTGGGGCGCCGCAGATTTTGCGAAACTGGAGGCGCTGCCGGCCTGGAAAAAACTCAACACCCATCTTTTTCGAAATCGGGTCTTTTACGAGGCTTTGGTCGCCGGGTTAATTCAAACTAAGCGCTTCTCTCCGGAGGCCTTGAGCCATCGCTCCCTTTTTGAAGACACCCAAAAAACGGGCCAGTTCATTATTGATAATCGAGGCGTCTTCCAGTCAGAGGCGAAGGCGAAGGCTTTTGATTCTATGCTGACGGAAAGGGTCGAAGAGGTCAGTTGCGTTCCGGAAGAAGATTTGATCCTTCGGGCATGCGAATTTTCTAAGGTTGAAACCGGTGCCGGCCAGATGTGGGATTGGAGGGCACTACTCACCACTCATTCGGCGTTGCTGTTGAAAGGTTTTTGTTTCGCTAAAATCGCCTATGCGTCGATTGAATCCTTCGCAGAGGAGATCATTCTTGGCAACTCACCTTGGTTTGACGCTAAGGAGGCGCACGTTGTTATTGTTCAAAACTGGCGCAAAGAACGCGACGGCTCCGAAACGATTGAGTTTTTAGATTCTAATTGTAATAAACCATTTCGAGTGGATACACGGGCAGTGAACGGAATATTCAAACATTGGATATGCACCTATAACCGAAACATGGCTCCGGCCGCTAAAGGCATTGACCACGAGATGGAGGTCTATGCGCCTCTTGCCCCGTTTGCGCTTCCCGGCTCCGACGGGACCGTTCAGCAATTCACCGATCTTGTCGAGACATTATGCGCAATCAAAGATCGAGCGCCTCGCGCGGATTCGCATCGGGTGGAGTATCTTAGAGACATCGTATCGTTTATTGCGCAGCATGCCGAAGCACTTGGCGGTGAAGCCCTGGCGGCAACTAGGGGACAACTGTTTATCGAGACGATTCGGCTTTTAGAGGGCAAATTTTTCTTAAAATCGGCTCCGATGATTACGCCTTGTATCGACATCCTTGCTGATCTTAAGAAAATTGATGCGACCTTGGCGCCTGAGTATAGAGCGGCCATTCAAGGCGTTATCGATCGGCGACCTATAAATGATCGGCTTAAGGCTCGACTGACGGCTATCCTATAATTTCCCGATCAAACCCGTGCTAAAATTCACCAACGATGAACCTTCTTTCGATCCAAAATCTAACCTTTTCCCAAGGCGTCAAAACCCTTTTCAAAGATATTAATTTCGGCATCGATTCCGGCGAAAAAATTGCGCTAATTGGCATAAATGGAAGTGGCAAAACAACGCTGCTGTCGCTGATTGCCAATCTAACCGAATCTCCTCATCCTTCCATTGTCACCCAGCAAGGCCTTAAGATCACCTATCTGCCCCAACTACCGGCGTTTGATCCCGACGATACGATTTTAGACCATCTGTTTCGCTCCGACTCCCCCGCCGCCAATGCAATCCGGGAGTATCAGTTGTGCTTGGAAGAAATGGAAGACGAGCGATTTGCCCGCGCCACCGCACAAATGGATTTGCTTCAGGCGTGGGACTATGAAGCGAAAGTCGAATCGATATTAAAAGAACTTCATATTCATCATCTAACCCAAAAGATGGGATCGCTTTCGGGTGGAATGGTCAAAAAAATTAGCTTGGCGCAGGTCTTTTTTGAAGAAACCGATTTGCTGATTTTGGATGAACCGACGAACCATCTGGATATCGAAACCATCGACTGGCTGGAAAATCGGTTGAGCCGGATGGATGGCACACTGTTGATGGTGACCCACGATCGTTATTTTTTAGATAAAATTTGTACGAAAATCCTGGAAATCGATCAGGAGTCTATTTTTACCTATCGCGGCAACTATCATTATTATTTGGAACAAAAAGAGGCGCGTTATCTGGCGCAAAAAAAAGAAAAAGAAGATCTTCGCTCCATCCTTCGGGTGGAATTGGAATGGTTGCAGCGAGGCGCCAAGGCACGCTCTACCAAGCAAAAAGCCCGAAAAGATCGCATCGCCGAAATGGTTAGCAAAAATACCTATTCGGAAGAAAAAGTGCTGGAACTGGGTGTAGCTGGCCGGCGATTGGGCAAGAAAATATTGGATTTGCGGCACGTTTCCAAGGCGTTTGATGGCAAGCGCGTGATTGACGATTTTTCGTACGCGTTTAAGGCGGGTGAAAAGATTGGTATTCTAGGGCCAAACGGCGCAGGAAAAACCAGTTTATTAAATATCATTACCGGACGCCTCATGCCCGATGGCGGCGAGGTGGATGTGGGCATTAACACCGCGTTTGGTTATTTTGATCAACATAGCCGGTCGTTTAATCCTAATCACACCATCACCAAACACATGAAACAGTTTGGCGAGCAGATTACGTTGCACGACGGAACACAATTATCCGCGGTCAAACTGCTGGAAAAATTCTTGTTTCCCGCCGGGAGTCATTCCACCCCGGTGGGCAAATTG
>CAYGHZ010000267.1:0-2775 GCA_964349635.1 uncultured Candidatus Marinamargulisbacteria bacterium | reverse complement strand
AGACAACCCCGCTTAGGCCAAGACTTCCCTTAATGGAGATATGCTAAACCTTGAGGGTACCCGAATGTCGGGATGGCACCGATTTCGTCCGAAGAAACAACGGCGAAGTAATATAAAAAGCCGATAACCCAACCAGAATCTCATATAAATAAAACGAAGGCAGCGTATATTTCCAGGCTTGACCGGCGGAATAAGCGGCCAAATAAAAAATGGTGGATAACAATAAAATCGTGCCCGGCCTTCGGAAAAACCGCAGGTAAGAATCGCGCGTAGCGGAATGATGAGGGTAGGGAATGCGAGAGACCATCAACAGACACGTCACAGTCACTATCGCCAAATAAATCGGCCAAGGCGACAAATAAGCAGAAAGACCAGACATCACCACAATCGAAGCCCCAATAGGGGAGGGGAGCCCCTCAAACGTTTTGGAATGACCCGATTTATTAAACCGCTTCAGGCGAAAATGAACAGAAGCATAATATAAGACAGCTAAAGTCACTGCTACAGGGACTGAAAAAGAAGAGAGCGTAAAATAAACGATACAGGCCGGCGCAAAGCCAAACGTCACAAAATCGGCCTTCGTATCCAATTTTTCGCCTAGGTCGGAATCGACATTAAATCGTCGAGCGAGCGACCCATCCATCGCGTCGCATACAATGCCCATCAAAATAAACAAGGCGGCCAAATGAAGATGCCCGGACAAGGCGCTAACAATAGAGATAAGTCCAAAAATCAGATTGGAAAGCGTCACGGCGCTTGGGATAAGCATCAACATCTGGCGCTTCGATTTTTTATTTCGATGCCACACATATTTGAACAGGTAATCTAAAAACGATGCGATCGTGACAATAACCATCGCCCAAATTAACAAATCAAACGCCCAGTTTGGCCAGCCAAATACCCATCGCCGAACCCAGTCTACTGGCGCGAGAATTAAAGGAATCTGAGAAAATTCGCTGACCTGTACCCGAGCAAATAAAAGACCGCACACCGGCAACGTGATCGCCGTTTTGATTTTTCCGGAAAGATTCGCAGAGATAATAATCCCGCGTTTCGCCGACACCACCCGCAACGCCATAATGGCAAATTCCCGAGCCAAGATCAGAAAAACCGGAAATGAGGTGATGGCGCCTACTTCCAAAAGCGGCAAAAACACCAATACCAAAATCTTGTCAGCCAGCGGATCCAGAACCTTCCCCAGATCGCTAACGATATTAAATCGTCGGGCCACCCACCCATCAAAAAAATCGGTTAAACAAATGAGCGTGTATACCACAATCACCCAATCCAATAGGGTATTGGTCGTGTAGGGAGCCAGCCAATAGATGAGACCGACGCCCAATATTCGCGAAAAAGAAATCGTGTTGGCCAGGTTCACAGGCGCGGATTATAGCATGGTATCGCTTTATTTAAGCTGATCTACCTCGTAAAACAAGGCAACGCCGACCGTAACAGCCTTTCGGTAGGGGTTGCCCGAAAGAATAATATTAAGATTGCCCGGAAGCTCCGCGATTGCGCCGGCTTGAAGGGAATAATCGACCGTATTGCCCAGCCGAGTATAGCTGCTTGTCCGTTGAGCAACCGCAAAAGGAGTAATCGAAAAAGGCAGATGGAAATAGACTTCGGCAGACGTCGAGTGGCCGGATAGATTCAAGGCGTAGGCATCCGATACGGTCTGACCGGCAATGATCGCTTGTCCCACTCGAAACGACGCGCCCAAAACATCCCATTTGGCGTTCAGGCCAGCGCGCCCGCCGACAAGCGGCATCGTGCTTTTGCCAACCTTACCTAAAGACGCGTCAAAGAGGACAGCCAATTCCAGAAAATCCGTTATTCCAAAGGCCGTTTGTAACCCCGCTTTTCGCACATTATTTGCGCCGATCGTGACCGTATTCGATAGACCGATCTGGCCGGCGGACGGTTGAATGCTGGCATACGAAACGTGGCTCAAAGCAAATATGCCGATGGCAACGAAAACACTAAATTTAAACATTGGGGATGGGATTTTATAACGTTATTTTACTCTTTTTGCAACGTGTAGTCCGGCCAAATTACGGTTTCGTTTTGGATACGAACCTGAAAACGTGTCTGGCCGTCATCGGCTCCGGACCATCTACGCAGCAAAAAACGCCTTAATCTGCTCCTCTTTGGCCATGGTATCGTCATACCCCAACTGGATCAGCCGATGGGTATAGGCCGGCTCAAAGAGAATATAACTGATCAAATCCGCCGCTTCCTGATCGCTTCCCAGGCCCTTTAAAAAGTATCGAACCGACTTTGGCATGGAGTCGATTTCTTGGGTAGCCCATTTGCCCAAGTCTTTGGACGGGCGAAGCATAAAAACATTAATAGGCTTAAGAGGCGTATCGGCGTTGGGTTTCAGCATACTAAGCGTATGATTGACGCGGGACAACCGTTCAAAGTCCAAATCAATGGCATCCAACAGAACCGCGTTCAGGATAACGCTGATAACGCGAGCGACGCTGGGCACCGAAAGCCCGGGTTCGGCCCAATCTTCCAATTCTTTTCGTACGCCGATCACCAGTATTTTTTCCGCTCCCAAGCGAATGGCCGGGCTCATGGGCGTGTAGTTTCGTAAACTACCGTCTCCATAAATTTGTTGGCCCATTTTAATGGCGGGGAAGAGTAGGGGAATGGCGCTTGAAGCCATCACATGATCCAGCCCAATGACGGCGGGAATACCTTTGCGGCCCATACGTTCCCACGGTCTAATTTCCGGCTGTCCCTGGAAAAACGAATTGGAATGTCCGGTTG
>CAYGHZ010000266.1:0-2791 GCA_964349635.1 uncultured Candidatus Marinamargulisbacteria bacterium | reverse complement strand
TTGCATGCTCTATAAGGAAGACTATGCGTTTCAGTCCGAAAAAAATTACATTATTTGCCTGACCGACAGTGAGTTTGAGCGTCGGGGGATAAGTCACATGATGATCGAGGAAAAATTAAAGGACTCTTTTTATGTCCGATTTCGAAGCATGACCCGTTAATGCCTTCTGCCTTATTTGATCTGGTCCATCAGGCCTTCAATTTGGGTAGACGGCATTTGCGATAGCGATTCAATAAACGCAATCATCTTTCCACGCTCGCTGACCGGCAGTCGCTCAACGGATTTGATGACTCTCAGGGCATACAAGGAATTGGGATACGTCATCGAAGGCAAAAGAAATGTTTTAAATTTGGACTGAAAATCCGGATGGGCTGAGTATTTAGGATCTGTAGCAAAGGAGTCCATCACTCGAAGATGCAGCTCGTCGTATAAGGGTTTTAGCGCCGGCGGATATTTATCCTGAAGCGCCTGCCAAATGAAGATATGGGACTCAATGGGGTCAGGCTTAATGATCTCTTCAAAATAATCCAAAAGCTTTAGAACTTGATCCGGGCTTGGCGGCGGCCGACGACCAGAGAGTATGGGATAAAGGTAAGGTCGAGAGCAGCCAAGAACAGAGGCCAATTTGCTTTTTTGGATGCCAGCCCTTTCGATCCAATCATTCACCATTTTATACCAAGACACGGCGCCCCCGCCCCCTTTCATGATGATCCCTTGTGCGTTCCCACTTTTAAGAAATGTTAAACATAACATCATTGACAGACTCACCGAATTTCAGGGTAGAATTAGCCCTATCTTGGAGGGTTTTTGCCGCGTCACCTGTTGGATAACGATTGAGTTATCCGCCCTCATTAATCTTCTGTTTCCTCCAAGTATCCTTTTACCTCAACCACATTGCTGTGTTGCTTCCTTTTTTTGGGCAGTTTAAATCGGGTTTTCTTTGAAATCCCCGAAGATATTACATATTTATGTGATATTTCGTATTTTGACGACATATTTGAAGAAAACAGATAACTAGACTGGTTAATAGGGTGGGGTGGTAGCGTATAAAACCTAAAGTAGTAAAAAGCGTTACAATTACGTTCTCATTTTAAAAAAAGGGGTGTCTATATGATTATTTCAAATAGTAGTTCGCTTACCAAAAAGGTTGCTCGATGCATGGGGGTAATCTTGTTTGTGGCGCTTACTGGGTGCAGCGCCTTAAAAGATTCCTTAAATGAAAGCTCGTCCACCAAGAGCGTTGTACAGGGTCCCACTGGAAATGTGGGGGCTCAGGGGCCGCAAGGGGCAACAGGAAACACTGGTATCCAAGGTCCTCAGGGACCAGAGGGGCCAAGGCTTACGGGCAATTGGGTTGGATATGTGGTTTTGTTTGATACTGCCGGAAGGCCATTGTCTGATAAAAGCGGAGTTACCGTTACGGTAAGCAATCCTTCGACATTGTCGACTGCGTCCCTCAGCTCGCCAAAACAATCCACCACAGATGCAAACGGAAAATTCGTAATTTCCAATCTTACAACCGGAATATACACCCTAACATTCAGCAAGCCCGGCTATGGAGATATGAAATATTACAATTACCAATTCATTGGGGACGGAGACGTTTTATTTGCTCCGGCTAATGGTCTCTATAACTATGTCAATTTGGTGCAAAAATCAGCTTTTGAAGTGGTCAGCGCGAATGTGACCGTGACAGGTAATTACTACTTTGATTTCAGATGTAAGACAAACCTTACGCCGGATACATTTGGAAGCGACCTTCGGTTCGTTCGAATATTTGTTGGCTATCAAGACAATGTATCCTCGGATTCAAGCACTTACTTTTATAGTGATACCGCCAGGATTTCGAGCGTGGACGAAAACGGAGAAGCCACGGTTTCTTTCTACGTTAGTTCCGATTCAATCTTACCAAAGGGCACGATGCTCTACGGCTCGATATATTCGGCTACGCCTACCTACGTTCGTTCCGTTGACGGTTCGTATTTTCCCGCAGGCTTCTATGTCGATCCTGTGCAAAATAAAACGATTTTCACTACACTGGGTACTCAGAGATCGCCCGCAGCGGCTTTTAGTTTATAAAGGGAGCAGAAAAATATGAATAAAAACATCATTAAAGGAATAGCGTTGAGCGCGATGTTAGTGATCTCAATGGCGCCCAGACCATTACAGGCCATAACGACAGAGGACATCCTCCAAAAAGTTAAAGAAACTCAGGAGAGGGTTACAGACTTCCAAGCGTATTACAGTCAGTCCGTTCAATCTTCGCTTTTCGGAAAAACGCCGATTGCCGAAAGCGGCCGCTACTTTAAAAAAGGAAACAGTATCCGCAAAGAAATTCAGCGACCTTCGCGCAAACTTATCATCACAACTGAAAAATTTACCTATGAAAAGGACGAGACTACGGGGCAGGAACGAAAAACCGATTTGCAAAATACGCCGCAAAACGTTCCGTTTGCCGCTCAAGGAATGACGCCCGAGGAAGCGTTGCGGCGCTATTCATTGAGTCTAAAAGAAACCACCGACACCTCCTATATCCTTACCGGCCAAGAATCCGCAAATACGGTCACTCTCCAGATAAACAAGGATGATTTCACCACATCTAAAATAGAGGCAAAAATGGGGCAAGGCGGAAGCGTGAGTATCACAATGACCTACGAAAACGTAGATGGCATAAAAGTTCTAAAAAAAACAACAACCAAGGTGGCTATGGCGGCAGGAACCAGACCCCAAGAAATAAATGTCGACCTTGAATACAAATCCATAAAAGTAAACCAGGGTTTGAGAGAAAAAT
>CAYGHZ010000265.1:0-2805 GCA_964349635.1 uncultured Candidatus Marinamargulisbacteria bacterium | reverse complement strand
CTCTTGGAGGCCATAGGACATCCATTTATAAATATTTTATTTTCTATCGAATGTCCTATGAGTCTAGGAAGCAGACTCATAGGTGGTTAAGAAAGTAAGTAAGAACGCTCGCCTGGCTCGCTAGTACGCGTCCCGGTCTCCCGGGCCGCTAATGCCTCCGGCGGTAAACAAGCACGCCGCCAAGCGGCGGCTACTGCCTAAGAACTGATAGAGAAGTAAGAATTAAATATTGTAAGCGACGATATCTATCTGCTTGATCTTTTCTAAATATATCAAGATACCTGAATTTCGATCTAATCGTTACCGAACTAGTGCTTTCAATATTTCCATATAGTTTTGTAATGGTTGTCCTTCTAGAGAATGAGATGTCCTGAAAGATTGCTGCGCAAGCCAGCAGGTGACTGTTCTCAGTTAGTTTTAGTTGCTTTTAATTTCTGAGGAACTTATGCGAGAGAACCCGAGGGCTTATTGTCATCTCTGGCATCGATAAGAATGATATCTTTATGACCTAAAATGCCAAGCTTCTTCCGGGTTATTGTTGATTAGATTTTCTGCTATTATCAACCGCTGGTATAAAGCACATATTGAACTTTAACCTAAGCAAGCAAAGCCGATGACATGGCCTCCTAAAAAACCGGAGCCGTTCTTATCAATTGTTGTCAAGAGGCTAGATATTAAGCCTCTCCTCACCACCCTTTGTGCTGGTTATGAAACCGGGCAATGGCGCGCCGAGGGGTTGGCAGCGCATTTGCTGGAATGGTTGCCGCAATTTGCACTTAAGCGGGAAGAATATCTCTCGTTAGATGGAGCCAATATGGTGCGCGTATTGGTGGACGTGGCGCGCCGTATATATCTGACCGACAAATACAAGCGAAGAGGTGAATTTGGTGAACTATTGCTGTATGTGGCAATTCGGCAGGAGTTCAACACGATACCGATAGTCTCAAAATGTTTTTACAAGAGCAGTGCCAATGAAACAGTCAAAGGGTTTGACGGCGTTCACATTGTTGCCGGGGACGATGGGCTCGAATTGTGGCTAGGGGAAGCAAAGTTATATGAAGACATAACTGCCGCCATGAAATCAGCAGTAGCTGACTTGAAAGCTCATACGATGGCAGATTATTTGAAGTCCGAATTTGCAGTCATTCATCGGAAAATTGACGATAATATGCCGTACGCTCAGGATTTGAAGAAATTGCTGGATAAGAATACATCGCTTGATGTGGTTTTTAAGAGGATTTGTATCCCTATTTTGCTAACATACGACAGCAACGCAGTAGGCACACATTCGCAAACTGATGCTGCATACCTCAAGGCTATAGAGGAAGAATCACTGGAGAACCACGCCGCCTTTCTTAGACTTAAGCCCGCACTCCAGTTACGGGTCATTTTATTTTTAGTTCCAATGGCAAATTTGAAGTTACTCAGAGAAAAGCTAGAGGTAAAACTTAAGGCATTGCAGGCAGTGGGCTAGGTCATGAACTTTGAAGCCGAAGCAAAAGAACTGTACGCCGCATTGGCAAATCCGGATCAGATTAGGAAGAATTCGTTCGCAATTGCTTCGTCGCTCGCGAGGCTTGTGGCATCTGGGGAGGTCCCATCGACAGCTAGAGATTTGGTTATACGTGCGCTTGATAAGGCCAACTATTTTAATGGTTGCCAGTCTCTAATTGATGCATTGGTAAGAGAGGTGGGGCTCTTCCCCTATCTTGATCCAAATGAAATCTCTACCCCTGCCCTCATCGCGTATGAATTTCACCGTCCAGATAATATGGACGAAAATATAGTTTTTCACACAATTCAGGCAGATGTTTATCGCAAGTTGCTAGAAGGCAAAAGTGTTGTTCTAAGCGCGCCTACTAGTTTCGGAAAAAGCTTATTGATCGATGCTGTAATCGCTTCAGGAAAATATCACAATATTGTGATTGTCGTGCCAACGCTTGCACTAATTGACGAAACCCGTCGTCGGCTGGCTCGATTTTCAGATCGATACAAAATTATAACTCACCAATCACAGCTGCGATCCGAAAGAAATATATTCGTTTTGACACAAGAGCGTACAATTGATCGTACTGATCTCGATAAGACAGATTTCGTTGTTATCGATGAATTTTATAAGCTTGATCCGAATCGGCGTGATGGAGATAGAGACCGGAGCCTTATACTGAATCATGCCTTCTATAAGCTCTCAGAAGTCGCGAGTCAGTTTTATATGCTAGGACCCGCTATTAATAAGATACCCGAGTCTTTCGTTAAGCGGTTTGATTGTGCAACCGTCTTTACGGATTTTGCTACAGTAGCATCAGAAATTCATCGTATAAGCGCGAAGAAAGAGAAACTTAGCGCGCTAGTTAAGCTATGCCGGTCACTTAAAGAACCCACGCTTATATATTGCTCATCCCCCGCTCGGACACGTGAAGTTATAAAGGAATTGTTGAACGCAGAAATTACGAAACCCGTTAAGTGTTTGTCGGAAGCATCAGACTGGATAGCTCATGAATATCATCCGGAGTGGCTTCTTCCTAGGGCGTTGTCGCGCGGAATTGGCATGCACCACGGCCAGATTCCAAGATCGCTCGCTCAATTCATGGTTCGCGAATTTAACGCGGAAAACATTCGATTCCTTGCATGTACCTCAACCTTAATCGAGGGGGTTAATACATCTGCGAAGAACGTGATTATTTATGATCATAAAATCGGCGTGAGGAAATTCGATTTTTTTACTTTCAATAATATCCGCGGTAGATCAGGGAGAATGAAAAAACATTTTATAGGCGATGTATTCATCTTTGAAGATGAGCCGGG
>CAYGHZ010000264.1:0-2811 GCA_964349635.1 uncultured Candidatus Marinamargulisbacteria bacterium | reverse complement strand
CTACCGTAGCGCCGGATGTTTCTAAAACGGAAGGTAAAAAATGGAGTACTGCCTCCAAAGCCGTGGCAGGAACGGCGGCCGTGGGTATCGGAACCGCGCCCGGCTGGTCTCTGGCCCACCACAAGCTGCAAGCCAAAGAAGAAATTGGCTCTGTGAAAGACGCAGTAGATAGTTACCCCAGAAAATTTGACGCAGAGTATGCCCAATATCAGGAGCTTCAGCGACAGCACGAACAGACAATCGACAACTACCGCGTCGCCGCTCGAACCCGAAACGACTTCCCGGCGTCTTATTTCGACGATCGCGCTAATTTCAAAGCTCATCCGCCGGAAGATTTTTACCGGCGGTACGATTCCATCGAAGGGGATTTTAGCGATAGCATGGGAAAATTGGACAGAGAAAACGCGACAAGACGCAGTGAAGGTTACCCGGAAATGGATTTTACCCGTGAAAGAAGCCAAATCTTTGCTGATAGAACTAGGGCTCGGACCCAGCTGGCCCACGACTACAGGTCCGAAAATGTGGATCAAACATACAGAAGCCCGAACCGAAGTTTTTACGAATCCCAAGGCGCTCAGGTAAATGCCTCTCAGCAACGTGTAGATGCGAAAGGGAGCGACATCGTGGACTCCGCGCGTGGCGAATATGTAGATGCGCATTCCAAGGAAGATATGCGCCGAATGGGGTACCCATTCACAAAACTAGGAGAAGTTACCAAAGAAGGCGCCCAGATTGTCGCCGCGAAAGCCAAGGAGGCCGTGCCAACGGTTCTAGACCGAATGGGCGGTGCGGGCGACGTGGCCGAAACGGTACTGACTACCACCGGCATCGGCGCTGGGGCGGCGGCGGGGGTTCATATGATGCGCGCGGCCTATTTTGGCTTAAAGGGAGCGGCACTGAGCCGCCTCAATACCACGTTAGGCGCCGCCCGGCACGAGATGCAGCGCGACCTGGCGCAACACATGTTATACGGGGTAAAAGACGCAGGGCTAGGCCAGGCGCTATCGAAAATTTTCGATCAACATAAGAAAGCGAGCGGCAGGGAAACCAGCGATATTAATAGAAAACTGGCTTCTGACGGGCTGGGGCATATCGAGTTCGATGGATATGAGTTCAAGGTCAAAACCTCAGTGGTGGAAGCCAAAATGCGAGACATGCTCTTAGAGTCCGGATCCGTATTTAAGCATATGGCGGCGTCCTATTGCCCGGCCGGAAGAGAAAACTCGTTTTTGCTGGGAATAACCGAAAAAATCGCCGGGCATAAGCCGCTGGGAGAATTTGAGCGGTATTTTATGCAAGACGTTTTTCATTATATGAAAGAAGGCCCCTATACCGACTTACCGCAATTTTTGGATCACCGCGAGCCCCCATTTACGCCGCGGACACGCCAAATAATCGAGCAAAATCTGCGAACAAGAGACGCAAAGGACAAGCTCAACGATATCTTCAAAAAAGAACATGATGTGATCGTTACGAGAGAGGCCATCGGCCGAACGCCATTCCAATCGATGATGGGATCTATGGCGTTGTCGCCGGGAGGGACGTTGACCGTCAGTCCGGACATCGCCCCGCGAGCGCGTGGGTTAAGCAACGATGAGCTTGGGGAATTGAAGAAACATAATATTAAGTTCACGCAGGCAAACGGCGTTGTCTCCTTGGATGCTAGCGATCACCTAAAAAAAGAAAAAGACAGCAAGAATTTTTATGTTCAGATGGTGAGACTAGCCCGTTCCGGAGGAATTATCACGGGGGCCGAAAAAGCGGCCTTAAAAAGAGATCATGCGGACTTTTACCAATTTTTGAAAGATATTGGAAGAAAGCCGGTATCGTTCAGCCCAGGAGGTTACGGCGCCGAGAACTGGGTGCTTAAACATATAGCAACAGCTAAATTGGATGCCAAGCATACAGACTCGAGGTCGCCGCATGGTGCTTATGGCTACACCCTGCATCGTTTCCCCGATGGATCAAACCGGGTGATTATCACTAATCTAACCAATTTTAATAATCAGGTTCCAAAATCCGTTAAGGAATTTTTGCAACGACAGGGCATGCTTGTAATGGAAAATGAATTTAATGTGACGGAAGGGCTGAAGACGCTTCTAACCACGCGGGACGATGCGGTCATCACCTTTAATGGCCGTGCGGTTACCATCGCATTCGATCCGGGTAATCGTGACGTAGTCGTGGCCACCTTTGCAGGTAGGGGCACGAGGCTCAGCGCGGAAGAAAAAGACCTATTTAATCGCATGGGGATTCGCTTGGTATATACAAACCAATCCGGCACTGTGCGAACCATTGAACCCCAGGTGAGAGAAAGCTGGGGCGATTGGGCTACGCGCCTGACGCGCGCACCCAAGCGCCTGGCTCGCCACACCAAAGAACGAACACGGTCGATTGCTACCGGAACGTTATCCGTAGGTGCGGCCGTGACGGTAGGGGTTATGTCGGGAGGCACCGCGTTTCTGATTCCGGCAGGGTTACTGGCGGCCAATCAGGTGATGGGAACGGCCTCTAGAGAAGCTCAAAAATATCGCGCGGCGCAGCAATTCGCGTTGGATAATGAGGTGGCGTACGTTTTGGACGACGCGTTGCAAATAACTTGAGGATTATCTGGGCCCACTAGGACTTGAACCTAGGACCTAACGGTTATGAGCCGTCCGCTCTAACCAACTGAGCTATGGGCCCGCAATAGGTGCCTTCGACAAGCTCAGGCACCCAAGCCGGGTATCTGAGCTTGTCGAAGATACGTCTACAGAAACTCTTCGAGTTTACGACTCCGAAGCGGATGCCGCAACTTTTCCAAGGCCTTCG
>CAYGHZ010000263.1:0-2840 GCA_964349635.1 uncultured Candidatus Marinamargulisbacteria bacterium | reverse complement strand
GAATATTGTCAAGCGCCTTGGAGCGGCGTAATGCCTCGATTTCGATCCGTCGGAGCAGGAAGGATTTCTCTAACGTCCGAATCTGACCCATTCCGGACCTTTAGCCGAATCTACGCATTTTGGAAACCGTGCAACGACCACGGCCAAGACAATTGACGTTCGGCACATTGGTGGGCAATCAAGGCGCGGCGCGCTCGCCAATGAGTCGCCTTTCACTACGCGCCGATCCCGATAAGCGCACTCTGATCAGGTTACCAAAATCTCTGAGCGCGCGAGAACCTGATCGTAGCTCTTCACTACGCATGCAGTAAACTGGCCGCTTTCGAGCCGCAACATTTTGATCCAATACCTTAAAGAATCCGAGACGATTGAGTACTCGTTGACCATCCGCCGTTCCACCAACAGCAATGTATGATCGCCCAGACCGGGTCGGATAAAGCGTCTGCACATAATTTATTGCAGCGCTGAGCACGACTGATTCAGCAAGTGAGGAGCGAGCACAACATACAACCGAAGCAATGTAGATATGGTTCGATTTAGCCCGGTTGTTGGCCTCGTAGATGTCGCGACTCGTGAGCTCGGATTCCGATAGTCGCCCTTCAAGAATGCCTACCGCAGCTTCCTTTGTTAGAGGAAAGACATCAGCAAAACCGATAAGGGTGCCATCTCTAGTGACGAATGCCGTAAATATAAAAGGATTTTTCTGCCTCCACTCACGATACTTGGCATATGGAAACCCCATGGTCTTTCCGAAATGAGCTCGCGCGCAATCATTGGCCTTCTTTGCGATAGCTTCGTTATCATGAATGATTTTTAGCTCGATTAAATCGTTGGGCTGTGGATCCAAGCCAAAAAAATACTTCTGAGGTAAGAAAATAAATATCAGCAGGCTGCCAACCAGTCCGACACCAAAAACCGAAGGCGCCAAAAGAGCCTTCGTTTCGGGGGAGAGGCTAGGAATCAAGATCGTCGTGATAGAGAGCACAGTCAAAGTTATCCCATAGACGCGAACGATGCCGTTGCGCCAGTACTCGCCAAAAAAATCGAGAGTGGCGGCTCTCGCGTATTGCCACCGGCTCATGGTTGAATCTCAAAAGTGATGATCAACACAAGCTTCCATATGTGTGGCTTCGTCGCTGTACTTCTGACGAACCACCGATTGAAGTGCGGCATCTGGCGTAGCGGTAAATCCAAATTTGCGCCAAAAACCTTCGGTGCGATGTACGGCCACTAGTGTCTGATGGGCCAATCGAAATATGCGAGTTACGTCTTGTATGACCGGCATAATTGCCGCCGCAAGTCCTTTACCCCGCCACTGGTCATCCAAGGCGAGATCGTGAATAAAGTAAGTGGTCGGCGTTGCAGGCAGCTTCTCAAGAAGAGTATCAAGATCAGGGGGAATACCTCTGGTCCAGGGATGAGAAAAGCAATAACCGACAATTTTTGAATCCTGGGCCTCTAGCGTAAAGCACCCATACGGAAATAGACGAAGCTTCTCATCAAAAACGCTGTTGTCCTCGGGGTAGTCTTTGTGTACTCGCTCCGAGAGCTTAAAAATCGACTCCATATCTGCTACGAACATTGGCCGCCACGCTACCTTCATCTGTTCACCGGCGTTTTTCTTCGAGTTTTGCAACAGGTCATACGGTCACCAGAGGTTACAGGGTGGCTGACTTTTTGACAAATAGGCTAGCTCCGTCACCGCAGCCGCTGACCACCGACTTAAATGCGGTCCGGTGTAGGAATGTCCGGCCATGGCACATTTCGGGCTCGTCCGACTCTGAGCCAGAACGGACGTTCGATGGATTGCGGGTTCTAAAAGTGGGTGAATAGAATTCAAGGGACTGCCTATCCCTTTCATCTGCCCTCACACACCAACATCAGGATTCAACAATAACTCCTATTTTGTATTCTGTAAGCAATGCTGCAAAAAGATTATTACTACGTTCATTATGAGCAATGCATCTGAAGAGGTAGTGGCCACCAACGCTGGCTTGGCTGTACTCTTGGTGGCTCGCTCCGAAGAAATGTAACCTTGGAAAACTTGAATCATTGGCTCAGTAAAACGGTTAACAGGAATAACGCCTTCTTGTTTGGCCTTATTAAATAATTTTCCAACTTCACCCTTTCCGCTTTTACCTTCTTCGCCCACTAGAATTTGCAAAAATCTTTGAACTACACTGTGGGCTTTGGTGATGACTTCTGGATAGTTTTTATCTCGATAGTCTGCAAACATCTGTGCTAGATCAGCATTCACAGTTTTCCATTTGGGATTAGCAAGGATTTTTAAAGTCGGTTCGTAAATTTCTTCTGAGATTTTTTCATCTTGTATAGGAACTAAGCCATTCCGCGTAAGTAGTGCGTTTATAGAAAATTGTTTGAAAATATGATTTAGACAATTTGCTAAGCGGTCAAAGTTCATAAACGCTTCTGCAATGTGCACATCCCTTCCTTCCTCATCTTTGGCATTCTCTGCCCACCGATATGAATTGCTATCGATATAACTCAATGCAAATTGAGAAAGCATTCGAAGAATCAACGCTTCCGATTTCTCGTCCAACAATATACGTTGGAAATCCGATAGTGCAGCTTCCATTCTTTTATGTTCATTGCCGCTACCACGAATATTGTATTCAGGTTTAATTTTATGAAGTTGCTTGCCTGGACATTGTCTTAAAAAGTAACTATTTAAATACTCAATTGTTTGCAAAACTTCTTTTGAGGTTCCTTTGATCCATCCTCTGTTTATCAGTTCTTGAAGAGCTATTCTCTTTTCTCCAGCCTCTAAATCACTCCAACTTCTAAGTTCAAGTCGAGGCTGAATAGACTCCTCAATTTGA
>CAYGHZ010000262.1:0-2843 GCA_964349635.1 uncultured Candidatus Marinamargulisbacteria bacterium | reverse complement strand
GTTCTCGCATGGATGGAAGAAAAAAAGTAACTTGTCAAAATTGTGTTTCTTATGCAACATCAATATCAATCATTCAACGAATTATTTGGAGATTACGACCCCTCTCTTTTTGGCGGAGACAGTGGGGGTCTTTACTCAATCAAATCAAGCAATGCTATTCCGATGAAGATGAACGAAAATATGGGGTTGCTAGGGATACGGATTCAGACTACTGACTGAATGTCATAAAGAGGAAATCAAGAAACTGGAGCTGCTGACCCGTATTCAACACCAGTTGGCGGACGAAAAGCCGGTTCGTCAATTGAACTTTAATGCCGAAGAGACGGAACTGCTTCGCGATTATCAATTTTTGACGTCGAAGAAAGTTATTTATGTGGCCAATATAGCGGAATCCGAAATCGGCAAAACCAACGCCTACACCGAAAAACTTCGCGATTATGCCCGCCAGTCCGGCGACGAATTCTTAATTATTTCGGCCAAAATCGAGCAGGAATTGTCGCAGCTTCCACCCGAGGAAAGAAAGGAATATCTGGCGGAATTGGGACTTCCGGAATCCGGTTTGAGCCAGCTTTCGAAGGCGTGTTTTAAGCTATTGGATCTTCAAACCTACTTGACCACCGGGCCCAAGGAAACGCGGTCCTGGACCATCCATAAGGGCGATACGGCCCCCAAAGCCGCCGGCGTCATCCATACCGACTTTGAAAAAGGGTTTATCCGCGCCAATGTCCTCGCCTTTGACCAGTTTGTGGCGTGCCAAGGCTGGAAAAATGCCCGGGATAAGGGGCTGCTTCGGCAGGAAGGCAAGGAGTATGTGATGCAGGACGGAGACGTGGTGGAGTTTCTTTTTAACGTTTAAACATTTTCCATACAAGTTCCCGCCGATTAACCACGATAATAGATACGTTATAATTGGTATTGGGAGCCCATGATAAAAAAACCTCTAATTGTTTTTCTCGCCTTCATTCTGCTTTTTTCCAAGCTGATTACCGCCGGCACTACGCCGATGACTATTACGTTTCAGGCTACCCTGGCGTCTCAGACTACCGGTTTGATTCAGGGGCGGCATAACGTTACCATCACCATCAACGATAAAACCCGGATTGTGTGGCAGGAATTCCATCCTGCCGTTTTGTTTATTAACGGGACGTGCAGCGTTATTTTAGGCACGATTCAGCCCATTACGCCCGAGATTTTCAACATTGCCGAACCGCGATTTGGCATTCAGATCGAGGGGGACGTCGCCTACTTCCCAGTGCCTTCGACCCCTTATGCCATTCAAGCCAAAAGCGCGGAAACCGTAAAACGGGTCGACGCTAAAAACATCGTTGGCGCCTTTACGACCACCGTCAACATCAAAGCAACATTAGCCGTTGATAAAGATACTCTTTTTGTCGATAGTTTTACCAAGAAGGTGGGGATCGGCACCGTTTCCCCCAACCAGAAATTGCAAGTCGATGGCCTGATCAACGCCACTGGATTTACCGTTAATGGCGAAGACTTGGAGTCATCGTTTTCGTGGAAGCGACGTGGCAATACGGTCTTTTATAATTTGGGGAATGTGGGGATCGGCACCGCGACCCCCTCTGCCGCGTTAGATGTTGTGGGGACGATCAACGCGCGTGAATTTAGAATTAATGGCGTAGAACTATCGGAAAAGCTGGGCACGATCCTTTCTTGGAAAGGCGGCGTAAACTCTAGCGACATTTACTTTAACGACGGTTCGACCCCCGGCAATGTCGGGATTGGCACGTCGCAGCCCACCGCGAAACTGGATGTTCGAGGCGGCGTGCGTCTGGGCAACACGTTTTCGGGCGCCAGCGGCGTGATTCGCTACAACAATCTCGTTAACGATTTTGAAGGATTCACGACGGATCGGTGGGTATCGTTAACTGGTCTTAAGGGCAGCGCCGCCGCTGGGCAGGTGACGTTCTGGACCGCGGCGGACACGGTTGCCGGATCCAGTCAATTTTCCTGGGACAACACCAATAACCGGCTCGGGATCGGTACAAATGCCCCCCAGGCCAAGCTGCATATTAAATCAACCAATGCGGACTCTTTGATGTCCATTCAAAATCCGGATGGCACGTCCGCCTTTGTCATCACCAGCCGTAACGTTGGGATCGGCGTTAGCCAACCCACCAGCAAATTGCAGGTCAAAGGCATCGTCGACGCAGACGGGTTTTTGGTAAACGGGCGTCCGCTTCAATTAGCCTTATCTTCAGATAGCTTCTGGCTAAGAGAAAATCAGGAACGCATTTTTTACGATCTTGGTAATGTGGGGATCGGGACGTCGCAGCCGCAAAGCTTGTTGGAATTGGCGGCGCGACCTTCGCTTAACGCCACATTGACCTTTGGAGTCGGCGGACAAAAATTATTTACGATGGGGGTAGATTACCGGCACCCCAATGAATTTGTGATCGCCAAGGGCGGCAATCTGGATGTTCCGGTTTTTTCGTTTCAGAACGATCGGATTGGGATAGGAATTAAAAATCCTAGCGCCAATTTGCAGGTAAGCGGGAATTCCGGCGTCGTGTTTACCGGGAATCTGGATGCCCCGACACCCCTAATCGCTACCGGCCGGGGTACTCGGCTATTGTGGTTCCCTCCTAAAGCCGCGTTTCGGGCGGGCTATGTGCTGGGCGATCAGTGGGATTCTTCTAACTTGGGAAAGTTTTCCGTTGCGATGGGCCACAGCTCCATTGCCTCCGGTGAGGCTTCGGCGGTGGGTGGGGGGTATCAAAATAAAGCATCCGGCGATTTTTCGGCGGTTCCGGGCGGGTTTTTGAACGAAGCCACGGGTCGATTTAGCTTTGCCGCCGGCCATCAAGCTAAGGCCCAGGGAC
>CAYGHZ010000261.1:0-2889 GCA_964349635.1 uncultured Candidatus Marinamargulisbacteria bacterium | reverse complement strand
AGGCCATTGAGTCCGGAAAATTCAGGCACGACCTTTTTTACCGGCTCAACGAAATTGAGATTGTGATGCCATCGTTGCGAAACGTTAGGGACGCCATTCCCGAATTTATCGATTACTGCATACATACTCTTAACACGTCCCATGGTGGAAAATTTTATTTAGATAATCGCGCATTGGCCGACTATCTTGCTTGTCCCTGGCTAGGAAATATTAGAGAGCTAAAGGCCCGAATTAAGAGAGACTTTTTTCGGCATTTCTATGGAAATAGCCAAGACACAAACGATCGCGCGCCAAATGCCAAAAAAGATATTTCGTCAACGATCCAGGTGATCGAGCGCGTCACCATTGAAAAGGCCTTGCGAGAGTCCGAAGGAAACATTTCAAAGGCAGCCGGTCTTTTGAGCCTGAAACGCCAAACCCTGCAATATAAATTAAAAAAATACGGTCTCGCTATTTAATTGCAGATTCCAAAGCCGGATAAGTAAAAAGAAGAAAATGGAAGGCGTTTAAAATAAAATGCGTGAGGATGCTGGCCTCAATACGTTGGGTTTTGTAATACGCGTAACCATAGAAAAGTCCCGCGATGCTTGCCAGTAGGACGTAGAGCGGACCACCGGCCAGATGCGCCAACCCGAAGCAGAAGGATGCCAAAATAATCCCCCAAAGCCAACCATATTTAAATTTTGAAAACCACCGAATAAACGTGGTTTGAATAAAAAGGCGGAAAATCGCTTCCTCGGTCACACATGTAAACAGCAAATTAGTAATCGCCCAAACAAAAAAAATAGACGTCGTTTTCGGATCGAACGTTACATAACCCAGAGCCAAGGACGCCGGAATCATAAATAAAATAACGGCCACCGAAATGGGCGCCACCGTTTGCAAGATTCGCCACCACTCTTTTCGAGTCGAAATCAGAGTGGCGCCAATCGCTAGCATAAAAAATCCAACGACCGGAGCGTCATAGTTCAAATAAAGTGAAAGAGGAAGCGCATTCGGGCTAAGCCGGAATTCCGATAAGAATTTCCAATTCGTCGTACCCGGAACTTGATGCAATAAAACAACGGCGGAGGCGGCCACAAATGAAACAAGCGACACTGCCTTTACGATACGATTTTTGGCGCGCACGAAATACCAATAGGAGATACATGAGACCCCCAGTATTAACCAAGGCACCAGAGTCAAACGGCCCGCAATTATCGTTAAAACGGCATAAATCCCAAGTCCGGTTCCCCAGATCAATGGGGATTTTTTAATCCACAGACTCGCGATAAGACCGACAAGAAATAAGGATGTGAAAAGAGAAAATGGGTCGCTTAAAAAAAATCGGAATTCCATTTTTTGAGTATAGCATTGATGGGTTATTTGCCTGCTTGGCCCTGGGGATTCAATGATCTGATATCAAGGCATCGCTCCACTGGCCGCCTTTTAGATTTAGCATAGCTCAGGGGGCCGGTATTGTTGTAAATAAGGATAGACACCTATGACCTAAATATTGTGGGTTAGAACGGATATTGAATGGATTGATGTTACGCAGTCCCTAGGACACGTGTCCTGTGTGATTTGATTTCAGACCTCACAAATCCATCACGTATTTCTCCAAATTGAAGAAAGGTCGAATCTGTTAGTAACGTCCCACTTGCCCGGATGGATTTGTCACTAAAACTAACAATATAGTAAGTTCTCACTCCTTCCAAATTCGTCCATTCTAATCGATAGAAATTGGGAGTGATGACTTGAAGAAAATAAGGGCGTTGGCCCTGAGTACTTTCAACGCGTTCAATTGTAGATTGCCGTTTTTCCAAAAGTGATAAACATGCCGTCTTCAACTTCTCCACATACGCCGTCACCTTCGGGTTCTCATCCTTAGCCGGAGCAGCCGCCGCTTTCACCGCCGCCAAAATCAAATCCGTCTTAGCGCTAAGATCCGTTACCGCAACCGCCGTACTCGCCGTAGTGGCCTTAATCTCCACCGTATCCGCCTTAATCTCCGTCACAACCCCCAGCGTCTTCGTCACATCCGCCTGCACCTTCACCAACATCTCTTTCATCTCCGGGATATCGATAGCCAATTGAGCCAGATTGCCCGGAACGTTGGCCATCACCGCGCTTAGTTGCTTAAGCTCGGCTTGAAGTTCCGGAGTCGACGTCTTTTTCAGTTCTTCCTGAACGGCTTTCAGTTGATCATGAATCGCGGCAATTCCAACCTTAATCTGGGCTTGAACCTGCGCTTGGGTGTCGCTCCGGCTATAGGTCGCTTGCGACATTTGCCGGATTTCCGCAATGCGCGGGTGATTATCAAACACGGTTTTGACGCGCGGGTCGTTTTCAACGGCGCGTCGGGCAATTAAGGCCACTTCCGCTTCGCGCCCGATCGATCGGGCAGTAGGCGTCCCTCCGTCTTTGAAGGCCAACGCAATGTCGGTCAGACTTCGCGCGGCTTCGGCGCGTACCGACGCGTTGGTGGCGCTATACCACGACCGGTCAAAATTGAGATACCCTCGAACGCCCGTAAGGGGCTGATCCTTCTGGCCTTCCCATGCCTGCTTCTGAATTTTTTCGTCTTGTGTTGCCAAAACAACCCGGCCTAAGTTCCGCAAACCCGCCGAAACGGTGTGCTCGTTTCCGTTAATCCACGCCCTTCCTTCCACGTTGGGCGCAATAAAACTGCTTTGCAAGGTGTTTAGATGCGCCACGTCGCCAATGGCCGCCGCTGCCGAAAAATCCATCGCGCGAATCTGTTCATACCATTCTTTTTGCTCGCCCGTGGCCTTGATGTTAAGCAATTTTGAGGCAATTCCGCCCACCGCCAGCACCAAATCACCCGCTTTCTTTTCAGAAATGGCGTTGGCGACTAATTGCAAGTCGCCCAAAACGCCCATATAGGGG
>CAYGHZ010000260.1:0-2897 GCA_964349635.1 uncultured Candidatus Marinamargulisbacteria bacterium | reverse complement strand
TGGTCACGCTTGACCGTCACTAGCTGTTTCAACGTGTTAAGGGCAGATCGAATGCCTTCGACATTCTTTTCCTTTAGCTGGCGCTCCGTTTCGATGGCAGCCTCCACAATGCTTTGCAATCCAAAAACGCCGCTTGTGCCCTTAATCTGATGCGCCATAAACTCAATTTTCTTGAAATCAAGATTGACTTCGTCAAGTTCAGCCAACGACGATTGGCAATGAGTAAGAAAATCTCGCACCAGTTCTTTTTCGTTCATGGGGTTAAAAAATAGAACTCCATTTCCACATCCAGCCTCCGCAGCTTCAGATTGGCGGCAGGCGTCAATTTAAGTTTAGGTACATTAACAAGAAATTGCGAATTTTGCAGGGCAAATAAAAATTCACCAATGGCTTTATAGTCTCCTTCAACCGACAGAGTGGCGTTCCACTTGCTAAATTTCGTGTCGGCGACCGGGCTCAACTTGCCATAGGTCAATGTGATTAGCGTCAGGTGATGCTCGGTCAGGCGAGCCATCACGCTACTCACAATCTGGGGCGTAGTTGAAATCAGGTCGGAGGGCTTAAATACGACACGTTCTCCGGTGGAGATTGGCTTCCCTTTTAGCAGCGCCATCTCTTTTTGAAGAGATTGGAGCTGCTGATCCATTTGAGCAGATTTTTCTTGCAACAGCCGCTCTTCCTTTCCCCACGGCGTTGCCAAAAAATAATCGAACAGCCCATAAAAAACGATGACGGTGGTGAGGCTTAGTAATATTTTTTCGCGTAAATTAAGCGTTTTCATCGAGGCGACGCCGTGGCGTATATCGTAAACGACGCCAATTCCTGATCTGATCCCTGAACCAGGTCAAGCCGAAGGTCATGAAGAAAGGGAATTTGGGTCAGCGAATTAATATAGCTTGAAATTGAGGCGTTCATGGTTCTTCTTCGCACTAGTCCGCTCAATTTGAACTGGGTTTTGTCTAACAACAATCCGTTTAATCGAACATCGAAGCTGTGCTTTAAATTTAATTCATACAAAATTTTCTCGATCGGGATACGCTCGCTAACCACCTTGCCAAAAAACTGAGCGTCTTTGTTGCTGGCTGACTTTTCCGGGATTCCGGTTCGAACTCGCTTCACATTTTCCAACTGATTAATCGCCGTTTGTTTGCCGGTAATTTCATTGTTTAGAGCGGACACCGCGCGCCGATGGGCAATGAAGGAGTAATTCACAAATAAAGTTAAAAATAAGGCCAGTCCCGATAAAACCAAGACCACCCGTCGGGACTTCGCAGTGCCCACGGTTTCAACAACGGGAGTCAGGTCAAATCGCAGCTGCTCATCGGTGTCCAAGGACAGCGCGGCGCTTAGACACAGTAAGCACGTATCCTGAATGGAAGCGGCTGCCATTTTTTCCGTAATAGTGTTCGGAACGGCCAAATAGTCGACCGGTACGCCCAACTCGCGAGCAAAATAGAGATTGACCTTGTGAAGCCAGAAAAAATTCCCTGTAAGATGCACCATCACTTTTTCCGCTTGTTGTTCGTGGGCCATCAACTGGATCGATTTTTTTAGCTCGTTGGTAACCTTTTCTAGGATCGACCACACCAAGACGTACACCCGATCCATAGTGGGCTTATCCTTGTGAGCATTAACGTCAAAAACATCCGGATCTTGCAAATAGGCCAGCGCCGTTTTGGCGTCGATTTTCATTTTCGAAGTTAATTCGTCGATAAAATTCTTCAGTCCGATATCTGCCGTCCGGAATCGCTTCAAGCGATTGTCTTGGATAATGGTCAAACTGGTCTTTTCAAAATCCATATCGGCCACAATTGCTAATTTTGATTTAAGCTCAATTAACGATTCGTGTATCGCTTTAAGCATAGGTTTTGGCGCCGCAGTTAGCAAAATCGGTTTGATGTGGTGTTTCTTGAACACGCTCAGGTAATTGGAAATCACATCTTTCTTCGCCTGGACGACTAGCGCTTGGTTAGATAGCCCGGAGCCCGAAGCGGGAATCGGCAAAAAATCCCACCACACATTTTTGATGTCTTTTACCGACTTCTGGACAAAGGCCGGAACCTCGGCCTCTGCCAGGCCGGGTACCAGCACCTGTTCGTAGCTTACATGTTGGTTGCCAAGGCATACGGAAACATCGCTTCGCGAAAAAAAATCCTTCGGGACCTGCCCAAGCGCATGGTCTAATTTTGAAAAAAAATCGTTCCCCGTCGTCAATTCGACGGTCTCATAGGCAATAATCGCAATCCGTTCCGCTTCCCGCTTCGATTTAGTCACAATTAGCGTGTTGCTCTGAATTAATATGCCCGCAGCGAAAGGTTTGGTTTGGCGCTTATGCTTCTTCATAAAATCGAAAACTCCGTATAGGCCGTTGAGTTGTCCGGCGTATCAAACGTGAAATAAAGCGTGATCGACTTCCCGCCCATATTAGAATCAAAGGTAATCTGAACATCGTATTGTGTCTGGGCGTCTAAAACGACGGCCGTGCCCGATACCTCCGTTCCCCAAGGTTTCGCGTTGGCGGCGCCGGAATCCCAAAACACACCGCTGCCCACCTTTATTTTCCAGAATTTTTCACCATTATTAGGTTCCCATAAAACGATCATCTTAACCAAACTCATCGTCCCGGAGGCTTTGGCGTTGCGAATATAAACCTGATCCAGGATTTTGTCCGTGGGGCCGGTAAAATAGGCGGTTGAAGTATCAAACGTGAGATAAAAATTATCTTTTAGCTGTCGGGACAAAGATTTTGTCAGGATAGCGGTACGATTGCTGTAGGAAGTGGTTGTCGTCAAAGAGGCCGTGTAAGTGGCTGGATTGGAAACAGAAACGGAGTAACTGCCGCCCAGCAGGCTGTGATTGGCAAACAAGGTTCCGCCGTTGTCGGCCCAGTTCACGTC
>CAYGHZ010000259.1:0-2962 GCA_964349635.1 uncultured Candidatus Marinamargulisbacteria bacterium | reverse complement strand
CGAAGGCCTTGGAAAAGTTGCGGCATCCGCTTCGGAGTCGTAAACTCGAAGAGTTCCTGTAATATAAAGACCGAGGGCCCATAGCTCAGTTGGTTAGAGCGGACGGCTCATAACCGTTAGGTCCTAGGTTCAAGTCCTAGTGGGCCCACCATCCCATAATATGTCGATAAATTGTTTATATTTCGACACATATTGTTGACATGTCGATTCAATCGACATATCCTAATGCCATGCTTTTAGACCCCGAAAAGCCATATAATAAGCTTCCAGAGCTCCCTCCAAGAAACGATATTGAATCCAAAGATGTGTTGCGTTCGGCTATCGCTGCGAACAAAGCACTGGCGGAGTTAAAGGGGCTAGCTCATACAATCCCAAATCAAAGCATTTTTATTAACACTTTAAGCTTAAAAGAAGCTCAGTATAGCTCCGAAATTGAAAATATAATTACAACAACCGATGAGCTGTACCAAGCATTATCTCTTTCAGATCAAAAGTTAAGCGCTTCGGCTAAGGAAGTTATGCGGTACAGAAGTGCATTATGGAAAGGTCAAGCGCTTCTTTCCGAAAGAAGATTGCTAACTACCAATGTTATTAATGCCATTCAAGCCGAATTGTTAGAAAATGGTGCGGGTATCCGAAGCTTGCCCGGGACGGCTTTAAAAAATGCTATCAATGGCGAGACTATCTATACCCCCCCTTCGGGGAAAGACGTTATTCAAGATAAGTTAAAAAATTTGGAAGATTACATCCATTCAGACGACATCGATCCACTTATCAAACTCGCCGTTATTCACTATCAGTTTGAAGCTATCCATCCTTACTACGACGGAAATGGACGAACCGGTAGAATCTTAAATGTGCTGTACTTGGTTCAACAAGGTTTATTAGATTTACCCATCTTGTATATGAGCCACTTTATTATTCAAAACAAGGAAAACTATTACTTGTTTTTGAGACAAGTTACTTTCAAGAACGAGTTTGAACCTTGGATTTTGTATATGTTGAAATGTATCGACGAATCAGCAAAGGAAACGATTTCAAAAATCAAAGCTATTCAAACTTTAATGCAAGCCATTTCTGAACAGATAAAAACAAAGCTTCCCAAATTTTATTCAAAAGAACTAATTGAAGTGCTGTTTCAACAACCTTATTGCAAGATTAAATTTCTCGAAGATCGCGGTATTGCAAAGCGCCAGACTGCTTCTGAATATCTCTATCAACTTGAGGATATTGGGATTTTAGAATCCAAAAAAGTCGGGCGAGAGACGTTGTTTTTGAATGTGCGGTTGTTTGAGTTGTTTAAAGGCTAAGAATGTGGAAATCCTCATTCCGCCGATAAATCCCGCGCCAGGTTTGCCATTTCCTCGTTGACATGAGCTTGCTGAAAACCGGTGTACTGAGCAGTTTTTTCGGCGGCGGAACCTGCCAGGCGGCTGGCCGCGTACAAGCCTGTTGGAATTAGGCTAACCCCGCCGGTAGCGATTGCTAAGCCAGCCACTGCGCCGGAGGCCGCAACCCCGGACATCACCGACCGCTGCGCGGCAGTCGTATGACGACCGATAAATTTGGAGGCCGTCTGTACTCTTCGCCCCACAGGGTTATCCTGAAGGTTTCGAGATAGCCAGTCTCCCCACCCCTCAACCGGACGAAGATCGATTACGAAAGGTAGCCCGCGATGATCATCGTACCTGATCTCGCGAATGCCGTATCGGGCCAACATCTCGCGTTCTTCGGGCGTCGCGTTCGGATTCGCTAAGATAATAAAGGCATCGTTGTCTTTAGCTAGGCGACAGGGTATTCCATTAAATTGAAAAGGAACCGTGTTTAGTTTGGCTTCGTCGCCAGGCAATTCCGCCAAAACATGCATCGCGTTGGTGAGATTGAACTCATTTTCCATAATCAACAGCCCGCGGGACGAGAAAAATTCTTTGATTTTGCTTGGCAATCCGTCTTTAAAGGTTTGAAGGTCCGTGATTACTATTTTAGTGGTGCCATCGCCATACTTGTAAAAAAAGCCTCCCGGAACCTTTCCCCGCCTATCAGCCGAATTGACTTCAGCGGTTAGGCTAAATGTTTTAAAGTCTCCAAGTAAGCCGTGTTCATTCTCGGAAATGGGGCGTAATTTGTCCCCAAGAAGCGCGTAAAAGTCCGGATGATTCGCCTTCAAACCTATTTCTTCCGCTTTGCTTAAAATTCCGCCCGACTCGGTTAGCTTAAGCATTTGTACGTATGAATTTTGATTTTTTGCATCTTTTTTTCTCTCATCCAGAAACTCTCGAGAAACACCCAGCGTCACGACAATACCGTCCGAAGAAAATGGAACGCGACCGGCTTTCAGCGCCGCCAAATCGGTCGCGCTCACCATGCGACCAGGGGCGCATGCCCTGACATGACCTTGAACAACCTTGTTATTAAAATCGACCTGAACAGCGCCGGCGGGTGATAGCATCAACGTCTCTAAAAATGCCCTATTTTCCTTGGTGCGCGCCGTGTCGGTCCGGCTGGCGACTACCAGGATTTCATCTGTGTAAACGTTGCTTGCTTTCTGATCTCTTTGCGCACGGCTTTCCAAGTTTTGGAGCATCGCTTCTCGCGCATGAGCCGACAACGGCGGTTCGTGATTTTTAATGAATTTTTCCAGGTTGTCATATCCGTCGATCCCGGAACTTTCTGATCCCATAAACCGGAATACATCGCTCATGAAATGCTGTTGCAGTTCGTCGAGGGGACTGTGGTCTGCGACTTGTTTGATCAGCGATTCCAAGAAACTGTTTTCCAAGCCTTTTTGGCAATATCGGGCTGATTCGCGCCGTTGAAAAATTTGATTACACCAAGGGGTATCGATTTAGCACCTATGCCACATGGTGGATTCGCCAAGCGATCACACGCGCCATCGCCGACCAGGCCCGGACGATTCGTATTCCGGTGCATATGGTGGAAACGATTAATAAATTGCGAAAAG
>CAYGHZ010000258.1:0-2981 GCA_964349635.1 uncultured Candidatus Marinamargulisbacteria bacterium | reverse complement strand
CTCTTTTTTCAGTGCGGCTTTTTTGAGTAGGGTATCGAACAGTGTTTTGGTTTGGATGGGATTGACCTGGAAAAAGGACATCGGAGAAATTTCGAACTCAATCCCATCGATTTCTTCCACAATAAATTTTTCGCCCCAAAGAATCGTCACCTTGCCTCGCAATACGGTGTCGCCCTGATGAACATTATGATTAATCCCTATACTTTTGACGTAAGGCAGTTCGCGCAATCGTTTGACCAGCTCGTTTTGCTCCGGCAATTTTTCACCATTAATGACCAACATGACCATCATTTCGTCCCGCGCAAAGGAATAGCGGATGACCAAATGGCGCACAAGGCCTTGATGTTTGGATTCGTCATAAATCGAGATATTTTTTTCGTACAAGAAATCGCGGACGATCAGAATGACTTTGTCGGTGTTGGGATGTTGGATATAGCATTTATCGATGTCCACGATGTGGTGGCTGGCAATTGAAAATAAGCCGATATTAATTCGTGGGTCTTTTTGGCCAATCGCAAATTGCATTTTGTTGCGGTAAAAGAACGGGTCTTCCATTCCAATGCACGGTTTGATTTCGATATCTTTTAATTTTCCAACCCGCTCAATAGCGTCTTTAACGTGACGTGTTTTTAAAGATAGTTGTTCGGCATAATTCATGTGTTGAATCTGGCACCCACCGCAACGTTCGGTCAGCGGGCAGGGTGGCTTGATTCGCATCGGTGACGGCTTCAGAATATTAACGAGTTTGCCGTAGCCGTAGGTTTTTTTGGTTTTTAGAACCAGCGTTTCGATTTCATCGCCTGGTAATGCGCCTTTTACAAACAGCGTGAATCCATCGTGTTTTCCCACCCCTTCGCCTTTTTTGCCCAGGTCGGTGATAGTTAAGGCGTACTTTTTATTTTTATGCACCTAGAGTAAGGGTTCCGGCAACGATTCCATCGCCAATCTTGCGTGTTCGATAAATTGTTTTGCGGCGGCTATTTTGGCCTGGATGGATTGGCGGGTTTCTGCGTATTTACCGGATTTTCCGACGACTAATTTTTGCAGCTCAATTTTATCGGGGCGATGGGTGAACAACGGCTTTTCTTCCGATCCGAGATTATCAGCATAGTCTTTAACAATGCAGGGAATCGTCGGGCGCGCCAGACGTTCGAAGGCGCGAAAGTGGTCGCCTCCGACCACCAAAATAAAATGGTCCGGATCGCCGGGTTTTTTCATCACCGTCACTGGTTGCACAATCCCTTTTTGCTGTATTTCTTCGGATAGCGACGCGACCAACGCTTCGTCCAATGATCGGCGAACTTGCGGGCGTATTTCAATATTGGCCAGCGGGATATCGACGACGATGCGGTCGCCAAAACGCTCGATACGGTCACGAACGATATCTTCTTTGGTCGAAAATTCGATCTTTTTTTGGAACAGCGAATTTTGCGATAAATTAAGTTTTGCCATTGATCTTCCCCACCAACTCTTTAGCAAATTTTACATAGTCCTGAGCGCTGGAACTTTTGGAATCGAAATCAATAATGCTTTGATCCATCGCGTTGGCCTGATCGACGCGTGTATTGGCGCGAATGGAAGTCTTGAATAGCATCGAATCATAATTGGTTTTGCAGAGTTTATAGCTTTCTTTAAACATGGTTTCGTTGCGTCCGACCTGGGTAAAAAATAAACCTAAAATGGTGGTGTCGATGTCAAAGACTTCCTGCAGTTTTTTGACGGTGTCGTTTAAGAGATCCAGGCCCTTTAATGAAAAAACATCGGCCTTTAAGGGAACCAAAATATAGTCTGACGCCATAATGGAATTGATGGTCAATAGGCCCAGAGAGGGTTGCGAATCGATTAGGATAAAATCATATTTATCGAGCAATTTTTTGCTGTCTTTAAGTGCGCGTTTCAATACGGTTTCGCGGCCGTGGGCGTTCACCAGATCAATTTCAGCGCTGCTTAACAACACGTTCGCCGGGACGATATCCAAATTTTTGATATATGTAGATTCGCGGATTTCTTCTAAGTTGGCCTGCTTCATAAGCAAGTGATACACGGATTTATCTTCATCGGATGTAGTCGATAGAACCTGTGATGAGTTAGCTTGCGGATCCATATCCACGACAAGCACGCGTTTAGATTTAGCCAGTGCGGCGGCGACATTGATCACAGAAGTGGTTTTTCCCACTCCACCTTTTTGGTTAACGAATGAGATTATGGTAGGCATCAACCAAAGTATACTATGAAATTTCGTTTCACAAAGCTGAAAATAGGGTATTTTTAAATTGTGAACGCCTTGTCGGGAAAACAATCTTACCGAGCAATCAAACAAAAACTGGGAATTAACTCCGCAAAAAACGCCAATGTCGTTAGCAAGGCTGTCCGGAAAGCCGACTTTAAAGAATGCGTCGATATTTTGCGTGAGTACGAAAAAGTCGACGATTCTGAGTACAAGGCCAAATTTGAGTCGTTAAAAACCGCGGCGATAGCCAAAATTTCGGATATGGTCATTAATCCGAATCGAGTTAAGAACAATATTGGTGACCTGAAGACGCTTTTGGAGATGCCCTGCGTAAAAGAAAATGCGTATCTAATTCAGCATGTCTCAGAACGCTTAAAGGAGTTCGAATTGGGAAAAGAAGAATCTCCCATAGACGAAATGCCACCCGTTCCGCTTCGGCTTGCGATGCCCTTGTCCCCACGACGAATAGTTCAAGAAGTAAATAAATGGGAAAAGATTCCCGATGTTCTCACACCCGATCCTGATTGCGAGAATTTGGGCACCCTCTATCCAAACAATGTCGCGCGCCTTGACCGATCCAGAAATCAACGCGTATCTGTCGGCGGATTGCTAACCTGTTTGGCGGTTGCCTGCGTAACGCGAGACGTTATTTTAGTAAAGCACGTGATGGCTAGCCATATCTTGGGGGCGAAAGACATCCTGGACGAAGCGAAAGGCTTAGAAAAGATTATTTACATTCCCAGCTTTAATC
>CAYGHZ010000257.1:0-3005 GCA_964349635.1 uncultured Candidatus Marinamargulisbacteria bacterium | reverse complement strand
CTGGGAAACCTCACCAGCTGCCGCATAAAGAGAATACAGGAGGGGGGCGGCATGTCCCTTGGAAAAGATGACACGATCGTTGTTAGAATGGCCTGGGCGGGCACAATCGTAGCGAAGGTACTTAAAATAAAGAACGGCCATCAATGTTAATGTCTCGAATTCAGTCAGATGATCAAATTCCGGCAACGATTTAACCCGATCAAAATAATCGCAAAAATCAGTGTCGTTAATCGACTGAAAATTGAGTGCGATTCGCTCGCTATAATCGATAATATGAGGCGAGGTGTATGTCCCCACCGAAAAGCCGTTGGCACGCAGGGCCGAGGCAATAAACGTCAGCGTCGAACCTTTGCCGTTTGTGCCTGCAATATGAATGACGTTACGCAACACTTTTTCGGGATGCCCCAAGTCCTGCAAACACGTGCGGAGGCGATCAAGCGAATAATCGATGCCCCGACGATAGACTTTGGCGGACAGTTCCGCTATTTTAGAATCCTTTTTACTCATGAAAACTCTCCCTGAAAAATACAATCACTCCGAAGCCGAAAAAAAATGGCAAACGCAATGGGAAGATTCCGGTATTTACCATTCGGACAAGTCCACCTTGCAGGACAACTCGTTTTCCGTAGATACCCCTCCGCCCACTGTCTCGGGCAGCTTGCACGTCGGCCATGTGTTTAGCTACACGCAAACCGATATTATTGTACGGTACCAACGCATGCGCGGCAAAACCGTTTTTTACCCCATGGGCTGGGACGACAACGGACTGCCGACCGAACGCCGCGTTCAAAATGTCTACGATATTTCCTGCAACCCCGGCGCGCCAAATCAAGTCACCCGCGAAAAATTTATCGAAGCCTGTGAAAAACTAACTCTCGAAGACGAAAAAGCCTTCGAAAAAATGTGGCGCCATTTAGGGCTGTCGGTCGATTGGAATCTGCAATACAGTACGATCAACGCCCGTTGCCGTAAGCGGTCGCAACAGTCGTTTTTAGATTTGGTCAAAAAAGGGTTTGTCTATCAAACCGAATCTCCGACCATGTGGGACGTCGATTTTCGCACTGCGGTTGCCCAGGCCGAAGTCGAAGATCGTCCGCAACAAGGCGCGTTTTATGACCTCGAATTTCATGTCGAAGGCGGTGCCAAGTTTACAGTAGCTACCACCCGGCCGGAACTATTGCCTGCCTGCATTGCGGTGGTGGCGCATCCGTCCGACACCCGTTATCAACACCTGTTTGGAAAAACCGCCGTGACTCCATTTTTTGATGCGCGAGTCCCGATTATGCCCGCCGATCATGCTGATCCGGAAAAAGGCACCGGCATCTTAATGATCTGTACCTTCGGCGACATCAACGACGTCGAATGGTGGAAAAAATCCGGTTTGCCTATCAAGCAAATTCTGGGCCGGGATGGCCGGATTTTTACCGATATCCCTCATATCGGCAGTCTGCGATCCAAACAAGCGCGTAAAAAAATGGCCGAATTATTAGGCCAAGAAGGAAAGCCGGTCGAACAATCGGTCAAATTTTTTGAAAAAGGCGATACACCGCTTGAATTTATTACGACACGCCAATGGTTCATCAAAATTTTGGAACATAAAGACGCGTTGTTAAAGCAGGGGAATAAGATTGCCTGGCACCCATCATTTATGAAATCGCGGTATCAAAATTGGGTCGAAGGCCTAAATCAAGATTGGTGCATCAGCCGCCAGCGGTATTTTGGCGTACCGTTTCCTGTTTGGTATCGCCTGGATTCTCAGGGAAATCCGGATTACAACCATCCCATTTTTGCGTCCGACGACATGCTGCCCGTCGATCCTTCCACCACACCGCCTCCGGGTTTCAACGAAGCCGATCGCGGCAAAACGTTTATCGGCGACCCGGACGTTATGGACACCTGGGCTACCTCTTCACTGACCCCGGAGCTGGCCGGCGGAAAATTGCCGATGGATATTCGCCCCCAATCCCACGAAATTATCCGCACCTGGGCGTTTTACACCATCGCCAAAGCCTGGATGCATCACAACGAAATCCCCTGGAAAAACGTGTTGATCAGCGGCTGGATTCTAGACCCCGACCGCAAAAAAATGAGCAAATCCAAAGGCAACGTCATCGTTCCCGACGAACTCCTCACCAAATATTCCTCGGACGCCGTACGTTACTGGGCCGGCCGCGCCCGCCTAGGCGCCGACACTGCCTTCGACGAGAAAGTGTTCGCGATGGGCCAAAAATTGTCGGTTAAATTATTTAATGCCAGCAAATTCGTGTTAGGCATGCCCGCCCAAACCGCGCCGATCACCGAGCCGCTGGATATTGCCTTTTGGACGTATTTAGGAAAAACCATTCAAAACGTCTCCAAAGCATTCGATGAATTCGATTACGCCGGCGCTTTGGAACAAACAGAATCGGCCTTTTGGTTATTTTGCGACCACTATATTGAACTAGTCAAAATCCGCGCCTATCGAGAAGAATTTGGCGAAGGCCAACGCTCCGCACTCGCGTCTCTGCATCAAGCTCTGAATATATTTCTACAATTATTTGCGCCATTTATGCCTTATGTGACCGAAGAAATCTGGTCATGGACCCACGACCAATCGATTCACAAAAGCCTATGGCCAACGACTGCCGCTCAGTCAGGACAGGATGGTCTTCTGGAAGCCGCCATCGACGTCACCTCGCAAATCCGCGGCGAAAAAACCAAACAACAAAAAAGCCTTCGCTGTCCGGTCGATTCACTAACCATCACCTGCAAAGAAGCAGACGAAAAAATTTTAAAGGCTGCTCTGCCGGATATTTTGCGCGCCGGAAACGTAACCGCGCATCAAATCGTCGTGGGAAACCCGGAAGTCCGATTCGCAGTTCAGGTAGTTTTAGGCCAAGAACAACCCAAATAAACTCAGCTTTTTAAAATCCGCTTCAACCCCGGATTCTCAATCGTAATATTAAACGGCCCCTCTTTCAGAATTTGAACCATCACCTTCCCTAAATCCTTGGCCGAAATAATCT